>NZ_JACJDT010000002.1:0-236302 GCF_014163675.1 Pseudoalteromonas sp. SR44-5 | reverse complement strand
ATTTGGCATATTCAAGTTTTTGTTGTGCACTGAGTGTTACTTTTGATTTTCTGGTCATAGTGATACCTTTTGGGTTTAGCTCATTTTACGCTATAAACCTGTCCAGTTTCATTAGACCATTACACTTTACAGTATCGTCGAGACAGCGAAAGCCAACGGCCTTATCCTTTACGACTACATGGTCAAGTGCATGCAGGAGTTAGCGAAAGCTGAACCTGATATCGATGCACTCCTGTCTTGGAACTTCAAACACTAACAATATCGCCCCGTGGGATCATGGGGCGCATACTCTTTTTCTGGTCATGACGCCAACTTGTTGAACTAACATTTGTAAAACTCACGCTCAATAAATGTGCCAATTACCTTGTCATGTATTTCTTCAGATTTAGAGAAACCAATGGTTTTGCGATTTAGCCGTTTTAATCGCGTTCTCAATGTTAGATTTTGCCGTTCTATACGTTGAGTAAAAAACTTCCCGGTAATGTGCTTTTCTGCTGGAAGGTTTGAGGCGTAAACCTTGAAGTCATCAGTACAGAAGAAGTTGATTGTAAATGGTTTTAGGAGCATCAATAGAGCTTGAAATGTTTCTTCACTGCGACGACCAAAAGTATGGGCGATGATCCGATTAAACCTTGGTTCCCAAGCATACCAAAGCCAACGTTGGTTCTTTTTGTTTTGAACAAATGATCATTGCTCATCGACCTCACAGATAAGCTCAATTCTAGCATTATCAAACGGGACTGTAGTTACTTGTCTTGGTTGGAGTTTTTTAGTGTTCTCAATACGGTATTAAATCCCACTTTCAGCACTCTGGCAGTATCACGTAGACCTGCGTTATTCATGGCCATATCTACAATTTGTTCTTTCACACCAGGATGATAATAATGTGTAGCTTAAAACCGAAAAACCAACCTATTGTCCCTTTACCGCGTTTCGCAACACCATCAAAACACGATGTCTTGGTATCCTAATGTTATGACAAACTTTTATTGATGTTGAATCGACAAAAGCTATCCCTGTTGGCTTTCCTTTTAATGAGCTGAAGTAGCTACAAAGTGGAACAAGTACTGTTGGCATCAATTCCAGAAAGCGAGTGTAACTCAATAGATTAGGGAAATAGTTACGCCAGTATCTTGCAACAAAACCAGTGTAGAAGTTCTTGAAATCACGGTGATTTGACTGATGAAAGCAGATAACTATGGTCATAATTTCGCTTGTCGACATTCGAGAAGCACGTTTACGCTTTGCTAGTCCCATCAGCTAGTTGAAGCTTCTCCCACTCAGGAATGAAAACTGAACAAAAATCATCGACATCACAAAAAACATCAACTAGCTTATCCATAAAGCCCACCATGTTTGTGTTCAAATCGTTTTTAGTCGAAGGATCTGATCGCAAGGTGGGCTTTTAGTTCATTTTTTATCCCGAGCTCAGGTTAAGGAATATTGAAATTCCTTACCATGAAGGTAATAACGCAGATACATCATGATAATATCCGATGGATAATGTCGACCTGAAAAGTTAAGTCCCATATTAATAATGCTCCGTTATTGTAACGTTGCATTATCAAAATATCGCTTTGCGTCGTCAACTTTGCGACAGAACCAAATTAGCCGCCAAATGAACCCATTTTTGATACTAATGAACCCAAGCCATTAAAGCGTTTATCATAGTATTCTACTAACCAATTAGTGATTAGATTATCGCTATGGCTAGAACCTGAGTCTGGACTTGAACTTATAATACTGTTGAAGTTAATATCACTAGTTTCTTCTTGTGGTACTCCGATTCCCATCATAGAGAGACCAAATAGATATTCGTCCACAGTGACAGATTCGCGTGACTCATCCTTCAATATATATTCATACATAGGCGTTGGTTGTGCATTGTGGGATAGGTTATAGACGTTGTTCGCATATTCCATAATTCTTCCAATGCGTCCTGAATCTGGATTGTTATCTTCCACGTTTAATTCCTGTTGATAAAATGGGATTGTCAGTTTTTGATATGCGTCTATCGAAATATAGTTGAAGGTTGTAGTAATATCACCATTGCTATGATAATCCCAAACATAACTAATTTTTGGTGTATATGAGTAGTTCTGGAGTGGTTTTTTAACTGGTGGTGCAGGACATGCAGAGCATTGTCCAGAACTTATGGCATATGTTTTTACCTCTTGGAAGTTTGTGTTTTCTTGATCGGTATAAGTGATAACAAATGTACCGATTGGAGAACCAATAGAGGGGTCATCAAAATCAATACCATCAAGAGGTGATAAGGCAGCAGCGATGGTGTTATAGAGACTACCGAGAATGCTAGCGGTAGCATGCATTGCATCAATACGCTGTTGATTTTTATGTATCATAGATATAAGTTTAGTGCCAATCCTGAACTTATTAACTACTGTGGCGCGACCATGTTCATCTCTTTCAGCGACGACAAGAACCCATTTTCCTGACATTGGGAATGTGGGTGACTCTGCTTTGGCACTAAGTGAGTATGTTTCTGCAATCTGATCTTTGGTACCGGTTACACGTTCACGCCCTTGGCTAAATAGCATTATGGCCTTTAAACGTTTTCTCCCATTAACATTTTCATACTTAAAATAATGAGAACCAACAATTGAATTGTAGATAGTATCTCCATCGTTTCCACTATCAGTGCTTTTGAATAGCATATTGACAGCAGATAGTTCGTCACTATTGTAGGAGAATTTGTATGACATCTCATTTGGCATTACATTTCCAAAGATGTCTGCTCCTTTAGGCTTTACGATTATTTCATCTTGAGTCCAACTATTTGATGCAAAAGCATTAATACATGCTGAAGACAACAGTATAGCTATGGTAACTTTTTTAATAGAAAACTTCATACTATAACTCCTTAAGTTGTTTTTATGAGGCTCTTCGCATACGACTAGCAAAAAGGTTTGGTTGTGCCACAAAGTTATTACGAAATACAAATGTACTGATTTCCAGATATAATTAGGCTGGAACATAGGCCTGTTTCGCTTGGGAGACGTCAACATCTACAACTTTGCCTGCTGGCGCATAAGAGCCTGCTGTTATGATTAGGTGGTCGAAGGTACCGATGGTTTCGAAGTAGTGGTACACCGATTGTTCTTCACTGATGTCTAATCCTGTTTTGCGACTGGCAACGTATACGATGGAGCCTTCACTCTCTAGTTGTTGCCCCAATGCCTGATGTGCCACCTAATACGACGTAAGACGTTTTCTCCGCTGTCATAACTTGTTTCTCTAATGTCGTTTTTATGAAGCTAGTATATTAAATTGAGTGAATGTGACAATTAGGTAATATTCGAATTCACTTTTCACTTCAGCCGGAATAATAAAGCTAAAGGAGAGGCCGTGGACAAGTTTTCTAATATGACGATGTTTGCCTGTATCGTTAAGAATAAAGGGTTAGCAGCAGGTAGAGAGTTAGGTTTATCTCGGATTTGTTGCCTAATTCAGCGTAAGAGCGAATGCTAGCTAAATCGTGCGTATTTTAAACAATATACTGAGTTTCGGGCATACCTATCCCAGTTAGCTTGTTGAGTGCTTTGATCATGGCGTAGGTCTCACCAACTTGTGCGTTGTAATTTCGAAGCTTGAGTGAAGCTCCTAGTAGTTGTTTTACACGATACATAGCGGTCTCCGACAATGAACGCTTATGGTATCCATACTTCTGTTTCCATTTTTTGTTCGAGCCATAGAGCTTTTGGCAGCCAACTGCCATATTGCGTGGATGCCCTTTTTCCCAGAAAGCTGCACCCTGATTAGAGGTATCGCTTTCTTAACCCTAATCGCCCTGTGACACACTCTTGTATCGTATGCACCATCTCCCGAGATTTCCTTGATAGTTCGGCGTGTTTGCTTGAGTAGATTGGGGAGTACTTCCGCATCTGTCACACCTGATAGTGTTAGCTCAGCGGCGATAATTTCGTGTGTATCTGTATCAACCGCAAGATGGTGTTTACGCCAGACTCGACGCTTGTCATCGGTTCCATGTTTTTTCACTTTCCATTCACCCTCACCGTGTACCTTGAGACCAGTTGCATCGATGGCTAGGTGTTGGATAGCGCCTCGTGTTGAGGTTTTGAAATTAACCTCAACATCCTTAGCTCGGCGACTTATACAGGTATAGTGAGGGCAAACCAATGGGACGTTCGCCAATCTAAAAACAGAGTCGATAAAGCCTTGTAGCGCCCTTAATGGTAAGGAAAAGATGCGCTTTACCATGAGAGCCGTCGTGATAGCGAGATCACTAAACATCCTTGGTCTGCCACGTCTTTCCTGTTTTGGTTGTTTCCACTCAGTTATGGCCTCCTCGTCAATCCAGAACGTCAGTGAACCTCTGTTGATCAAGGAGTTATTGTACTGCTTCCAGTTAGTTGTGTTGTAACGAGGTTTAGGCATGAGGCTACGATGATTGATGGGTGTAGCCGATCAGATCGTAGTTTCTTGATTTAGTTCCATCGATTTATGCAACAAAGCCGTACGAAGTAGGAACTTACCCCCGTAATACAACATGGGGACTCACAACGAACAGTACTAGAAGAATGGATAAGTTTCAGTAGGGGAAAAACTCATTAACAGGATGGGAATGAGTAAAAGGCCTAAGCAACTTTGGGGCACTTTCGAGTTAGAAAGTGCTATGGGCAAAAACTCAGCCTATGAAGGTTTTGGACATAAAGTTAGTGCGGTTACTTTATCTTATCGCTTTGCTAAGTGGGCTTTGAACTCGGGTTCTAAGAAGGTTCGAAACCATTGATGAGCGGGATCGTGATGATGCTTTGCGTGCCAAAGTAAATAGTATTTATGCGCAGGCAAATCAAATGGCAGTGGCTTTATGCAAAGAGCACGCTGCTTGGCATATTGTTCAACTAAGTGGCGTGGTGCGGTAATGATGCTGTCGGTTCGACATAGGGTTTCTAGGGCTGATGGAAAAGAAGGCAGTTTGGCAAAAACACGTCGCTCTATCGAGTGAGACGATGTGGCGAGATCCACTTGGCGGTGGCGTTCGCTAATGCCGTTGACCAAAATATGTTTGGCATTCAAATAGTCTTCAACCGATATTGAACGATGACGAAATGGATGTTGGTCTCGACACACGATGACGTAGTGATCTTGGCCGATTTCTTTTCCATAGAGATTTTCTGGGATCTCTTCCGCCGTGACGGCGACTAAGTCAATCTCTTGCGCAGCGAGTTCTTTAAGCTGTTCTTCTTGCCATAACACGCAACTGATATTGGCGTTGGGTGTTTGTTCTTCTAGCTTTTCACACAGTAACGGCAATATTTCCGGTGCAAAAAATGGGGTTAACGCCAGCGAAAATTGGCGTTGGCACTGTGTAGGATCGAATTCTGCCGAAAGATAAAGTGAATCAATTTGCCTTAGTAGTTGCGGCAATTGCTGTTTAAGGCTTTTGGCCCGTTCGGTTAGGAGGTATTGATTCCCTTCTCGGATCAAAATCGGATCTTGGAAGGCCTCACGGATCTGGCCTAACGTTTTACTCATGGACGACTGGGTGACATTGAGCGCTCGCGCTGAGTCGGTCAAATTTCGGGTCGTGAGCAATGAGTCCAATGCGGGCAGCAATTTGTAATTATTCACTGGTTTTGGTCGCCATCTTTTTAGTTATTGAACCGTTATAGCACAGCAAACCAAGGTAAATCAGCACAGGCATGAAAAAAATTCACACTTGTGTGTCGTTTTATCAATTATGGAAATGTTCTTGAGTTGGCTATGATGGCTTTAACAAAATAGAACAGCCGAGTTACTCGGAGAGTATCAATTAGAATTGGAAGGGTAGTATGTCTTGTGTCGTTGAACCGTTAACCGCTCAGTATGATGAAAATGTTAGACAAATCATCGAGCAAGTTGGAGCAGAGTTTGGGGCCGTTGGTGAAGGGTATGGGCCGTCTGACCCAGAAGTGCTCTGCATGAGTCAGCATTATGGAAACGAAAGTAAAAGCCTCTATTTGGTGGCCCTATTGGATGGGAAAGTTGTCGGCGGTTGTGGTTTAGCGTCATTTAATAGCAGCCCAGATGTGTGTGAGCTGAAAAAACTGTTCATTTTGCCTGAAGGACGAGGGCATGGACTAGGTAAAAGAATGGCCATCGCGTGTTTAGACTATGCTCGTACTCAAGGTTATCAAAGCTGTTACTTAGACACATTAACCTCAATGAAAGTGGCAGTTCGTCTATACGAAAACTTAGGCTTTGACCACTTAGATGCGCCGTTAGCTGACACCTTGCATAATAGCTGTGATGTGTGGATGCTTAAGTCGCTGGTGGAATAGCAAGTAAAACGTGAAGCACGAGCCGAATCGTTTGGTAATTAGACCATCAATATCCCCTCGGTATTGCTCCAATTACCGTGTGTAAATAAGCCCGCGTTTGCGGGTTTATTTTTAGTTTCAATATCAACAAGGTAGTACTTTGTACGCTCATCATCACTTAAATGTGTCATTTTAAAATCTTCCTCCTTTATAATACGAACAATAATCATACAAGTTGCATATCGATTTGTATAGAAAGCAGGCTAGGATTAGTGATGTATCCCCCTTCCTGATAAATTTCAGTAGGGGAAACTCGTATTGATAGGATATGTATGAGCAAAAGCACTAACGAACAAAGGGGCTGAAACGAAGATGGACAGATTCGATTTTAATTCTTCATTTGATGGGCTTTAAGTCGTTCGCTTAACTCCCATAAAGCTATTCGATTTGAATCATACTTGAGAAGTTCGCTCGCCTCAGTTGCGTTACACCAACGGAATTCAGTGTGTTCCGAAGATAACTGTGGCTCCCCCGAAACCTGCACTGAGAATGAGTATTCTGGTATCACATAAGGGTGATCGCTCCATTTTTCATGACCAGAATAAAACACTCTAGGTAACATGCACATAGAATCAAGTTGAACCCAGTCACTACCTGTTAACGACGTCTCTTCATACAATTCTCTTTTTGCGGCATCGAACAAAGACTCTTGATCTTCTCCACCACCAGAAATTGCCTGCCATTCACCATTGTCTGTACGGCAAGCAATCAAGAAGATAGGTTCTGAAATTTTAAATTTATATGGAAATATCAGAACCTGAAATGGTGCTCTCACTGCGTTGGTTCCACTGTTGTTGCGAATCAATAGATACTACAACCATTAGGAAAAGTTAGGCAATTCTCAGATTACATTATTCTCGGTTTTATTGCGCAAACGCGGAAAGGGGCAGAAACGAGTTGATCATGAATGACTGCAAATGGCACATATGCGACTGTCAGATTTGATTGAGTCCTGTTAATCGAATCTGACAGATCAAGTTAAGACTTATTCACTTTTATCTGACGCGACCAATAAATTTAAGACCACCTTCTTTCGAAGATGGTGCTGTTATTGCAAATTGATTAGAGATTGAAATTTACTTTAAATATTTAACACTTTCGGTAAATTTCGTGTTCCATATCGTGAACATTAACACTTAAGCTGTCTGATTCTCGGCAGTATATTTTTAAACAGTCTAACAACTGCTCGCTGAGTTGTTGCTTTTGTTTAATCGTACGTCCTTGCATAATGTGTGCGCTAATATGGATAAAACCTTCCTTACCATCGCCCAATTGATAATGTGTATAGGCTATAGCGCGAGTTTTGATCGTTGCTAATTCAAACAAGCCACTGTTAAACGTTGCTTGATGAATTTTTTCAACCAATACCTGCGGTAATACCGGTAAATCTTCAGAATGTTCAATGATGATATGTGGCATGTTATCTATTTGCTCCCCTAAAAACGATATGTGAAACCTAAGCTGGTTTGAAACTGATTGAGTATATCACCATCAAAATGCCACAAGCATTGCTTGTTTTCGTCTGTTGGTAATGCACATGAAACGTTACTGGCATTATTGACGATTGTTACAAGCCAGTATAAAGACTCAGTGAATAACCAGCTAACGCACTCTGACTTACTAACAGTAAGCACAGTAAAACAAATACTTTTTTCATGGTGTCGTGCTCGTTGTTGTGATTAATTTAAGTTAGTATTGAAACATAGCTGAATATTAAATGTAAGCCACGAATCGTTTACCCCTACATGGAGCAAGTAATATATGAAACCTATAATGATAGGCGTATTGACAGGTTTATTGATCACCTTAGCGGGCTGCTCTGATGATGTTGCATCAGTTAGTTTGGGATTATTTACCACTAAAGATATTAAAGTTAACTCGCAACAAGACCCTCTAGTAAAAGGCGTAACCTGTCATATTAGCCATATCGAAGCGAACTTAGATTTTGCTGATCCTTCTGATATGTCTATTTCGTGTCGCCAAACTGGACCAATTACTGCCGACCAATTACAAGCGATTGACCGTAGTAAGTCGGGTGAGGTGGTATTTAAATCATCAAAAAGTATTTTATTTAAATCATTAAAAGTGCGTCGAATTTATGATGCGCAAACGCGAACTCTGTTATATCTGTCGTATTCAACTAAAGAGTCAACCGGCAGTCATCATCATGCGTTATCCACTGTGCCATTGTATAACACCCAAGCATGGGCATGGGCACAAGAGCAAGAATAAGCAAAAGAGCAAACTATGTTAGCGTTATTTAAAAGCAAACCTTTATTAGATGAACAAGAGCAGCAATGGCTGATTGATACTTTTGTGTGGGCGGTGGAAAATTTTGACAGCGATTATTTCATTAATAACTCGCAATTAGTTTTGCCAAACCACCAATGCTTTCCCGATGCGGTTTCAAGCATTGAAGAAATGGCCAGTAAAGTGTTTGAGCGAGTGGTTGGCTATGCGGGGCTGCAAGCTTGGCCAATTACGCTGGTGGCTCCACAGCAATTGCAGCCGCAAGTATTTCCTCATTTTGCTTTTAGTAATCAGTTACGTGGTGATAATAGCCAATTAATTGTGCCGCCAAGCCATACGGTTAATGTGTCATTTAATCCAAATCAAATTAATCAGCCACAAGATTTAGTGGCCAGCTTTGCCGGTACTTTAGCGACAATTATGATCCACCATGTGGGCGTGTTACCACCAGGCGGTAAAGAGTTTTTACCACAAGCCGCCGATGCCGTGGCATGTTTTTTAGGTTTTGGGGTAATGATGAGCAATACGGTGTATCAGTTTAAAGGGGGCTGTGGCTCGTGTTACAACCCCTATGCGAACAGGCAAGCTGCACTTAGTGAACCGCAAACCTTATTTATGCATGCCCTTATTTGCCACTTTAAAGGCTATAAAGATTCTAAAAAGCATTTAAAGCCGCACTTACGCAGCCAATTCAAAAAGGCGCAAAAAGAAATAAAAGCCTTAGTTAATAGTACTGCTAATCCGTTGTTGTTAGCGCTTGATGATAAAAAAGCGGGGTAATCGTGGCTTATTTAGATGAGTTTTTATTGATTGCACTGGCACACTTTTTTGCTGTAGCAAGCCCTGGCCCAGATTTTGCCATTGTGCTTAAACAAAGTGTTCAGCAGGGGCGTCGTAATGCATTGTGGACCAGCTTTGGGGTAGGCCTGGCTATTTTATTACATGTTAGTTATTGCTTACTCGGGGTTGCGGTTTTATTAACGCAATCGCCAAACGTATTTATGGCATTAAAATTTTTAGCGGGTGCATACTTGGCCTACATTGGTGTGCAAGCGCTTAGAAGTGCTAGACCGGCGCCAGCGCAGCAAGAAACTGTTCTTCAATCTCAAGGTGTTGAATCCAGTTGGATTGCATTTCGTCGCGGCTTTTTAACCAATGCGTTAAACCCAAAAGCCACGTTATTTTTTATGTCGTTGTTTACTTTAGTGATCAGCCAGTCAACGCCATTAATTGTGCAAGCAGGCTATGGGCTGTATATGGCATTGGCAACGTGGGCGTGGTTTTCGTTTCTATCCTTGGTGCTATCAAAGCCTAGTGTTCGCGGTTTTTTTCAAAAAAGTGGCTATTGGTTTGACCGTGGTATTGGCGTGATTTTGATCGCTCTAGCAATAAGAATTGTAGTGTAAGTGTTGTTTTAACAGAAATCTGTAGTAGGTGAATATGGCTGTATATAATTTTTCGTTTGGTTCAAATATGTCGTCGAGTCGTTTATTGGCGCGTTTACCAAACGCTACTCGTATTGGTACGGCAATACTAGCCGGTTACGAGTTAACCTTTGATATGGTAAGTACTGATGGCTCAGGAAAAGGCAATGTACGCCCGTCAAATGATAAGAACGCGCAAGTATATGGCGTGGTATATCAACTCAATGACGCAGAAAAAACGATTTTAGACGCCATCGAAGGGCCCCGTTATGACTGCGTGGATATTCAAGTAACATTACTTGATGGGCAACAAGTAGCGGCGCATTGTTATATTGCCAACACCACTGATGCGCAGATACTGCCTTACGATTGGTATATGCAGCACGTTCATCGCGGTGCGCTTGAAGCTGGTGTGCCAAATGCGTACAGTGATGCCATAAAGTCTCGGCCAACCTGCCAAGATAGTGACAGTGCGCGTGCAGCCATTGAGTTTGCTGTACATCAAAAATAAAAACTAAAATGATAACTCCAAGGATTGTTATGAAATTAACTAAACTAGCGATTGCGGCCACCTTATTAGCAGGCTGTGCATTTAATAGCTATGCCGATATTGATACCAAGCACATCAATCAAGTGATTGAAAATTCAATGGCGCGCTTTGATGTGCCGGGTATGGCCGTGGCGATTGTTGAAAACGATAAGGTTATTTTTGCTAAAGGCTTTGGTGTTAGTAACTTAGATACTGGTAGCAAGGTGAATAAAGACACCTTATTTGGTATTGCATCAAATACTAAAGCATTTACGGTTGCGGCATTGGCAAAATTAGTTGATGAAGAAAAGCTTAGTTGGGATGACAAGGTAATTGATCACCTTCCTGAATTTCGTTTATACGACCCTTATGTAACCCGCGAAATGACGATCCGTGATTTATTAAGTCACCGTAGTGGTTTAGGGTTAGGCCAAGGGGATTTAATGATTTGGCCTGACACCGATAAATCAATCGAAGAAATTCTCGCAGGCCTTAAATATTTAAAACCAGCTAGTAGCTTTCGCAGCACATACGCTTATAACAACTTGATGTTTGTGACCGCTGGCGAGGTAGTCGCGCGGGTCTCAGGTATGAGCTGGAATGATTATATTGAAAAGAATATTCTCCAGCCTTTGCACATGGATAACTCACGCGCTGGTTTTTCGCGTATTCCAAAAAGTAATAATAACTGGGCAACGGGTCATATTCCTATGGATGGTCAATTACATCCATTTTTCGTTAATTACTTAGAGGATTTTCGTGGTGCCGGCGCGATTGCATCCAGTGTGAATGATATGAGCCAATGGCTACGTACACAATTAGCCCATGGTAAAATGCCAAATGGCGAGCAGTTGTTTAGTGAAAAACAACAAGAGCAAATGTGGCATCCACATATTACCTCACTGGCGTCAAAAAGCGCTTATGAGGCTTATCATCAGCAATTTAGAGGTTATGGTTTAGGTTGGAGCATTGAAGACTACCACGGTATTAAAAAATTAGGCCATGGTGGTGGTATTTTAGGAATGGTATCGCAGGTGACGTTATTGCCTGAGAAAAACCTCGGGATTGTTATTTTATCTAATCAGCAAGCATTCGGTGCGCTCTCTGCTATTACTCATGAAGTGCTTGAAGACGCCCTTGAACTTGAAGATAAAGACTGGGTAGCAGAGTTGGCTAAAAAGCATTTTGAAGGTAAGCAAAAAGCGTATGCTAATGCTAAGCCGGACGCTCCTGCAGACTATCAACCACAGTTACCAAATATTAGCTACACCGGCACTTTGCATGATGATTGGTATGGTGATGTTATTATTGAAGAGCTGGACGGTAAGCTACGTATTGATTTCACGCATACTAAACGTTTAAAAGGGCAGCTTGAGCATTACACGGGCAACACATTTATCGTCAAGTGGGATGAAAAGCTACTCGAAGCTGATGCGTATATTAGCTTTGATATGAGCACTAAAAATCGTGTGAATGAAGCGACAATGCGTGCAGTATCAACAGCGGTGACTGATTTCAGTTTTGATTTTAGAAATCTTCATTTGCAAGCTAAATAGTAAACCAAAGTCGCAAAGCCACCAAAGGGTGGCTTTGTTATAGTTACAGTCGTTAACTCATTTGGAGCATTTATGCGTACTGCGATTATTTCTCATCCTTTTTGCCGTAAACACAAAATGATCGCGGATCATCCAGAGTGTCCTGAGCGCTTAGATGCTATTACCGATCGTCTTTTGGCCAGTGGCTTGGATATTGCCGTGCAGCAAAAGCAAGCGCCTAAAGCATTACGTGAGCATTACTTATTAGCCCATGATGAGGCCCTTGTATCGCTGGTGGAAAACACCCTCCCGGAACAAGGTTTAGTATCACTTGATGGCGACACTTGGTTATGCCCAGAGTCATTTTTGGCAATTGAGCGGGCAGTAGGGGCAGGGCTATTAGCCGTCGATGAAATATTAGCGGATAACCTCGATGCCGCATTTTGCTCCGTACGGCCACCGGGTCATCATGCAAACCGTACAACCTCTGCCGGCTTTTGTGTGTTTAATAACTTAGCAATCTCGGTGAAGTACGCGCAAAGTAAAGGGATTAAGCGCATTGCGATTGTCGATTTTGATGTTCACCACGGTAATGGCACGCAAGACATTTTTATCGATGATGACAATGTGTTGCTTTGCTCATTATTTCAGCATCCTTTTTACCCTAATACCGCCGTTGAAAATAACGATACATTGGTTAATTCACCGTTGCCCATAGCCAGCGATGGCAATGATTTAAAAACGTTGTATAACCAACAGTGGTTACCTAAATTAACAGAGTTTAAGCCAGAGTTATTGTTTATCAGCGCAGGGTTTGATGCGCATTTTGAAGATGATATGGCAAGTCTCAAATTTGTTGAGGCCGATTATGCCTGGTTGACACAACAGCTGTGTGACATGGTAAAAAGTACTGGCTGTAGAGGGATTATCTCTTATTTAGAAGGAGGATATAATTTATCAGCGCTAGGGCGCAGTGCCATAGAACATATTAGAGTGTTTACACAAGCAGAAGAGTAGCTTTATATTCATTCTACAATTAAGTAAAAATATTGGTTGTTGTATGATACCAATACCACTAATTAAACAAGGAAGATAATGTCTGTAGTAATTAATATCTTAGTCACGTTGGCACTGTGCTTTTGGGGAAGCATGATGATGATGTCGCCGATGATGTTCGGTGCCCCTGGCGCGATGAATAATAAGCAAAAAGTGTTCTCTGCCATACTCATATTAAGTTTTCCAGTACCATTATTTTTGCTTATTGGTTTATTTGGCGGCAGTTATTTTGGTATTGATAGTTATAAAATGGCGCTGATAAGTGCTGTTGTTATTGGGTTTTTCTTTGTGATATTTGGCTATACGGGTATGATCAGTAATCTGCTTCGAGGTATTGCCAATGCGGGTTATTGCGTTGTTGACCAGCATGTTTACTTTAATGCTAAGTTAATAGAAAACGCTGACGCTGAAAGCTTTACTACTTACAGTTTAGCCAATTTGAATACCTATGACGCTGCATTATACGCCAAAGATAAACAGCACCTTTACTATTGTGGTAACGCCATTAGCGGTGTTAACTCTAATAATCTAAAGGCTAAGATTATTGGTACTGATCTTTATTGGATTAATGATTCGCAAGTGGTTAAAGGCGAGCGTATTGTTGCAGGAGCTGATCCTAAAAGTTATAAGGCCTATTCTTATAGCTTTTGGAATATCTCTGGAAGGAAAGGCCGACAAGTCATTTACCATAACGATGAGCCAGTGCCTGAAATAGATGCGCAGTCATTTAAACCTATCGATGATAGTTACGGTAAAGACCAGCAACATATCTTTTACGCAAATATAGCCATCTTAACTGACATTGATGTAGATACCGCTAGTTTTACACGATTAGACGAGAACTTTGCTAGCGATAATCAGCATATTTTTTACTTAAATGGTGAAGATAGTCATGTATTGATGGGGGCTGATCCCAGCAATTTTGAAATTTTTCAACGCGACTACTATCGCAGTGGTGAGACTGTTTATTACGTAACTCAATATAAGTCGGCAAAGCCGATGACACAAGTCGATGCTGACAGCTTTAAAGTCACTCAGTATGATGAACAAACTCATTCGGATGCTTACGATAAATATCATTATTATTTTCGCGGTGAGATTGTTGCAACGCGCTAAGTTTAGAAAAATATAGGACCTGTTAGGGCGTTGCGATGAACGAGGTAATTTGCTGTTGAAAATGATTAAACAGAAGAAAGTTTATTCATACTCTTGGGTAACTTGCCTACGTTTGTTTGCGTTGCATCAACTTGGTTTATATCGATAAAATTAAGCTCACCGTTAGCGATGTTCTGCTCACCATTACTCAGTTTTAATCGTGTAGGGGCAAAACCCATGCGGATCTCCCGACTCCAATTACAAGCATGCGTACCGTTTTGGCAGCGCGAAAGTGCTTACTGTTATACTCAATAATACTCCCTAAAAAAATGCATAATATAGCTGAACTTTAATCAGCACTTAGTTTTGCAGCTCATTGAACTTTACAGGTTTAAGACTGCTTAACTGTAGTAGCTGCTCGGCGCAGTAAGCTGCTTTTAAACGATGTTCTGGCCCAGAGTTACTTAAAAAATGGCTCAACGTGCGCAGTCCTAATTTTTGCGCCATTTCACTGTGTGATTGCTGAGGCATGCTATGGCTTTGCGCTAATTCATCGAGCACTTTTAGCAAAAATTGCTGCACTTTATCTCGTCTTGGCGATGACAGTTGCGGCTGTGGAGATTGTTTTGCAAGCCAGTTGCTAAATATATTAGTTGTTTTGTTGTCGGTTAAATCATCAAAATAGAGATTAATCCAACGATCCAGTTTTACAGTAATCGGACGTAACTGCCACTGCGTGCTATCGCGCTCAATACGAGCCACAATGAGCTGTGGCAATTGCTGCTTAAATAGCATCATATTATTGATCGCATGGTGTGCCAGCTCGCTATAAGGCAAGCTAAAAAAGATCGTATTGTGCTGTTTATCTTGATAGCTAAGCCGCATACATTGCGTGGCTTCATCAAATGTGTGTTGATGACTATAACTTGGCGCAAAACATACATAGTCGTTTTGCCAATCAATCAGTGTTATATCATCGATGAATTGTGGATTTAGTGATTGTTCGCTTGGTTCAACATAGGTCTTTTTAAGTTGGCGAAGCCGCTGCCAGCCATTGAGCTGAGCGTTTGAAATACGTTGTGTTTGCCCAAACCAATTGCTGCCAGAAGGCGCACCTTCAAGTAATTGGTTTGCTTGCCAGATTTGGCTATAGTTAAGTGTTTGCTCGGTTGTTGTGCGACTTTCGGCAAGCGTAATAAAGCGGCCGTATTCGTCTTGTAAAACCAACGTCAATCCATGTGCGCCACTGCTACGACGCCACGGATAACCGCCTAAACATAACAACTGCTGTGGAGGACAAATATGTTCAGCATCTTGCGTTTGTGTTTGCTCTTGGCGTTCAAGCATCACCAAAACGTGTGCTAGTTCAAGCAAAACAGTGCGTTTGTCTCGCAGATGTTCACCACTAAGATAGCGTGCGAGTGTGCCGCATAAACGTTTTAGTGGTGCAATGTTAAAGCCTGCCTTTTCCATCGGGATCTGCAGTAATTCAATAGTGAGCAGTGATTCACTGCGCAGTTGCGCTAAGGGTACTCCTGCAAGCATAATGAGCTCAGCGTAGCATGCCTGCTTAAGCTGCGTTTGTGTTTGGTTTAATAGTGTTTTTTGGTGCTCTTGTTCTAGTTGCAACCAGTCGGGCCATTGCAGCATTTCACCTTGTTGCTCAAGCCACAAGTAAACGCCCAGTAGTGCGTATGCTTGGCTATCTTCATTGCAGATAATATCATTAATTGTGGTTACGTTAGTAAAATGGAGCGTGTGCTCCTTGATAGTAATGCAAACCTGCGCGCCTTGTTGCACGATGTCAGCTTGCCAACGACGCTGAACTTGACGATAAAGCTGGCGTATTTTTACTTTGCCAGCACTGGCTAATAACGTATTAGTATCGATTTGCGGCACTTCATTTTCTTCAATCGTTGCTGCAGATACTGGCGATTGTTGCCAAGCAAATATGCTGGCTGCAATGATATGCTTACAAATACCATTTGCGGCGCAATCACATTGGCTATTATTAGGATTATGTAAATCCAGTACACCTTGCTGGCCTTCGAATGTAAACTGAATTGGCGAAGCGCCACTTATATGTGGGCTGGATTTATCGAGCGCTTTTTGTGCTCGGCGGACTAACCCCGCACTGGCGAGGGTTTCAAAAATACTGATATCCATTATTGTTTTATGCTCATGCTGCTCATTTTTGTAATCCCATCGTGGATGCTAGCCAACTTGCAAAGTGGTCAGGCGTTAATGAAGCAATCTGCATTTTCATACGGCTAAGTTTGGCTGTTGCGTTAGTATCATAAAAAGGCATTGATTCTGGGCTCAATGCGGTCATGCCTAACATTGTCACCCCACTATCAATAAGATGCTGAGCTTGTTGAAACATTGCTTGCTCAGGGCCACCTTCACAAAAATCAGACACGGTAGCAATAATGGTACGCGAAGGAGTCTCGATTAGCTGCTCACAGTATTGCCATGCTTTAGCAATTAAAGTGCCACCACCAAGTTGAGTCGAGAGCAATACTTTTACGGGATCATCAGCTTGCTCGGAAAGATCAACAACTTGTGTATCAAACACCACCAGCGAGAGTTTTATACAGGGGAGTTGTTTTAAAATACCAGCGATCACCGCTGAATACACCATAGAACTGGACATAGAGCCTGATTGGTCGATACATAAAACAACGTGCCAAGGCAATTGTGGTTGCTGGCGAGCATGAAAGTAAATGCGCTCAAATAGCACGCGTTTGCCATCAAAGTGTTTAAGGTTCTTGCGAATACTTGTTTGCCAATCTAAGTTAGCAAGTCGTTTTTGTGGACTGTGCGCTTGGCGATTTAGCTTACCATTGAGCTTGTTATTAAACAGTGGTCGTAATTGCTTTAGCAAATCCTCTACTACAGTTGTAATGATTTGTTGCACTTGCTGCTGTAATTTAGGGTTGGTATGCGCTGAAATACTCATTAATTGCTTTAACAACCCCATAGAGGGTGAAATATTTTGTAGTACTCGTGGTTCTTCTAACAGCTGCTTAAGATTAAAGCGCTCTAATGCTTGATGTTGCAAGGTGTCATTAACACTTTTAGGAAACAGCTTTTCAGCGTTATCGAGCCACTGTACTACCGATGGCTGGCTTGCTTCTAAGCCACCAGAGATTTGAAAGCCGCGCTCTTTTAAACCCTGTTGGTAGAGTTGCTCAAGGACTTGGTCTTGTTGATTTTGCTCACTTGATAAACTGGTATCAAGTGATTCAGCATAGCGCCCTAATACTAAACGCCAGCGCTGTTTTAGCGAGTAGTCCATGCACTTAATCCTTGTTCAAGCAGTTGCTGTTGTAATTGTTTATCTAATAACATTGCTTGGTTTACATCATGCTCGCTGATATCTTCATTGAGCCAATTTAATTGCTGTTGCCATTGATTAAGTGTACCGAGTTGCTGGCTAATACCATCAATTTCCCGTGCATCTTTATCGCAAAATAGCCCACGTAATTGTGGTAACTGCTCAACAAACTGCTCATCATCGAGTTGCTCAATACTGTGATTGAGTAATGACAATAGCCCGTTTTGATGATTGAGCCAATGGGGTACAACCGTCAGCAGTGTGCGCAAAATAGTGAAACGGTCGCCGCTATAGCGTTGTAGTTCATTTAATAAAGAGGCAGGGTCTAACTCATCTAAGTCTACAGCCAACGCTTTAAGCGCAAACCAAAGGGTAGGGGTGTGTTCATTGTGTTCTATTAGCCAGTGTAAACGCTCACGCCAAGGTTGTTTAAGTACATCCATTTGTTGGCGTGCAATAGCTTGTAATGACAACAGTACTTGTTGCGCTTCATCTTCAGGTAGTTGATTTAACGAGGGCAAGTGAAAGCTTAATTGACGCCACAACGGTGTAATTAATGCGTTGAGTTGCTGGTGGTAGTCATTAAAAAGCGGGTGCTTACTGGTGCGATATAACTTAATGAAGCTATCTGATAGTATTTTTATGGTACTGCAATCGTTTATTTCACGGGTTATTGCAACTGAGTTAAATTGATATTGCACGCCTAATTGAAGTGACAGTATTAATTTATCAAGCATTTGTGGCAAATCGCTTTCACTTTGTTGCGCCAAGCGATGCTGTACAACTGTTTTGAGAGTGCCGCCTAAAGTACTTAATTCAATTAATGCCACTTCTACTGAAGGGGTCCAATGGTAGCGCCAGCTCTCATGCTTTGCGGCTGTATGAATATTATAAAAGGCATGCATGCTTTGTTCGTATTGGCAAAAGCCGATGTCTAAAAATAGTAATTGGCTCAATAGTTGGCGGCGCTGGCGTTGCCGCTCGGTTAATTCATATAAAGAAAAATGGCTACGATTAACTGTACCAATTGTCAGTTGTACATGTTTGCAATGGGCTAATACATCGTCGACTAATGGCAAATTACGTTGATTTGCTGGTAGTTGTCCCATGTTTTCGCCACGCAACAGCTGCTGCCAAGGTCGATAGTCGCGCGAGCTACTTTGTTGTTTAAACTGGCAACTTCCTAAAGAATCGAGTAGATCATAGCAACCAGCGCGCACAATTCCCCGCAACTGACAGAGCTGACTTAAGTGCTCAAAAACATTTTGTTTAGCTATAAGCGTTAACTTAGGCATTTGTGCTAATAAATACAGTAGCCAATCACTGGCTGATAATGAACGTTGTTCAAACAGCCAACGGCAAAACGCAGGGTAGGGCATTCCCGCTTGGTAGCCTTGATGAGCATCAAGTAAAGAATCGCTGTAACGGATCACAAAACTATCCTCAGTACTTTTACGAATAGAAGTTGATTCTTGCTCGTAATCAAACAGTGCACTGGTATGGAAACCGCCGGTCATTACCGCGATGCGTTGATAATCATGACTAGCTGTGCGAATGCAGGCACGCATTTGTTTCTCGCGGTCTAGATCGCCTAGTTGCTGCAAACTTTTTTGATCATAATAAAGGCGGCTAGCAGCACAAAATAGTAATACTTGCTCAAAAAAATCATTCGCACTTTCAAAATTTTGTAGCTCAAATAAGCGCAGCCAAAGCTCATCGGCATCACGGCAACCCATGGTTTGTTGTAGCTGACGACTATAGCTTGAGCTTAAAATACGGGCATCGCTGTAGCGATCAAGTGGTTCTTCTTGCTGCTCGTCAGTGCTGTCTAAGTCAATAAATTGTACTGGCACGTGGTTGTCGCCAGCCCAGCGCAGTGCTTGCCACTCAGGGCTATTTTCAGCGAAAGGAAAATAGCTTTGCTGTTGATAAACTGCAATCGGTGGCACCACCTGCTTGTTTTGCAATAGGCCAAGGTGTTGCCCAAAACTGTGCGGTGCTTCAATCAATACAACATCTGGTTGCCAAGCGTTTAATTGAGCTAAAGCAAAATGCGCACAAGCAGGACTGTGATGGCGCACAGGTAACCAACGTACTTTTTCATCATGTAAATAACGTTGGCTGAACTTTGCTAATGCTTGGCTAAAGCCGTTGTTATCTGGTGTTATTTCATCCACAACGCTTTACCTGCATCAAAAAAAGCACGCCACTCTTTGCGTTCACGTACAACAGCATCAAGATAGTGAGCCAATTTTTTAATGTCATCGGGTTTATCTTTAATCAAGGTGCCGTGCATCTGTTGTACTAACTGCTCAGCACTCATGGGTTGATGCCAATAGAGACTATGTAAGGCACAAGAATGCACAATATTGACCGCTTCGGCAGTTGATAAAGTAGCATCTAAAGATTGTGCACCAAGGTTGTTACGCAAGTCATGAAATACCTGTACTAATAACTGTACTAACTCTTCATTAATTTGTGGTTGCTGTGCTTCGTTAATAAAGCGGGCATTGACCTGAGATAAAATAAGCTCTTGCTCTAGTTTTACATCATTAAGTACTGGCACTGTTTCAAAATTAAAGCGACGTTTAAGGGCGCTCGACATCTCATTAACGCCGCGATCGAGTAAGTTGGCGGTGGCAATTACATTAAATCCCGGTTTGGCTTGAATGGCGATCCCCAGCTCTGGGATCGTGAGTGTTTTTTCCGACATTAAGGAAATAAGCACATCTTGGATTTCCTGCGGGCAGCGAGTGATCTCTTCAATACGTACTAATTTACCTTGCTCCATAGCAGTATAAATAGGACTTTTTAGTAGCGCATCAAAGCTAGGGCCATTGGCTAGCAGCATGGCAAAGTTCCAACTATATTTAACTTGCTCCTCAGTCGTCCCCGCAGTACCTTGGATCAATAACTCGCTGGTGCCACTTATCGCCGCCGCGAGTAGCTCTGACAACATTGATTTTGCAGTACCTGGTTCGCCAACCATCATCAGGCCATTGTTGCCCATTAGGCTGACAATCGCACGTTCAACAAGTGCATCATCACCATAATATTTACGGCTGATATTGTGCTGTTTATCGCCACTAATAAAGCGTTTTACGGCACTTGCTGAAAGCTGCCAGCCGCTCGGGCGAGCACCACTATCAGTGGCAATGAGCTGTACTAATTCAACTTGATAGCGTTGTTCGGCGCGAGCACGAATAATCTGTTCATTCATTAGGTACGTCCTTTACTACAGTTCTGACTGTATATAGCGTTCTTTGCCGGAGTCAGGGCAAACAACGAAGTATAAATAACTTTGTTACCACGGTAATTTTGATAGCCAATTAGGATCTGCATGGCATTTTTTTGCAACATGTTGATAATCCAGTGCGATAGCGTTGAGTAGATTTGCTGGCGCTTGCGCAAGTGGTATCGTTTTATAGCGATTACGCGTGCGAGAACCTTGAATTTGCTGCAATATTTTGCAGCCATAAATGGCAGCGGGTTCATTTTCCTCTGGTAAATAGTTACCACTAAACTCAAATTGAATGCGAAGTCCTACCTGCTCAAATGATTTTTCGTAGTAATTAAAAAACGCCCCATCTTCTGTTTCACCGCGTTGATAACCGAGTTTGGTGAGTAAACCGCGCAGAGTAAAAGCATCACTCATAAGGCCCAAATGATGCTCCAATGAAATTTGCTTAGATGTAACACTAATATCAGCGGATTTGAGCTGCTCAAAAAGTGGCTTTATTTTGTAATCTTTTAAGTGTAGCTGCCATGCTTTAAGGGCGGCTTTATCAAGCTGATTAGCACTGAGCAAACGGATACTTGCACCCGATGTTAGCGTAACCTCTTCATCATTTACATCGACTAAACTACCATCTTCAGTCGGGCGAAAGGTATGCCAATCATTATCAAGTTGTAATTGCCATAAGGTGCGTTGTAGTAAGCGAAACATCACCGGATGTTGGTGTAAATATTCATGCCACTCATTTAAAGGCCAGTGACGCTCGGTGATCATGGCTGCATATAGGCGGGCATGTTGTTGTTCAATCACTTGTTTTAGCTCTTTTTTACAACCACTAAACCATTTTTTAGTTTGGTTGATCTGATCTTCGCTATCCTCTTTGCGTGGTTGTGGCAGCGATTTAATCACCTTGCCTTCTTCGTTTATTAATTGCAGCTTAAGTGAGTCGCTCAGTTGCAGTTGTAAAGTGCGATTGCCAAAGCTAAACGGTGTTGGATCTTGTATATGCTCTAAGCCCGCGGTTTGGATGGTGCGATCTGCCAATTCATCAGTCGTCCAGCTGTTACGCTTTGCAATTTTGCCAACTAACTCGCGCGCCAACGCTTGTATTGATTGGGTACGATGTTGGCGGGCTATCGACAGCATAAATTGAATAATCACCGTATCGTTAATGTGGGCAAGAGCGCTGATCATCGCCTCTATTTGTGTACGGCGCAGATAGTGTTTTTTCATATACGGCTGGATCAGTGCTAGCAACGCTTGGGGATTACCACCATTGATTAATGCCAGTAAGCCTTTTTCTTTAATAGCCGAGCCATGCAATTGAGATTTATATAAGTTGTAACATGCATTGTAAGCATCGAGTAATGTGCGTGTAGCGTATTCTTGGCCCCAATCATATTGCGCTAAATCTTGGTACCTGTTGTACTCGCGTTGCTTATTCGCTTGCGCATAGTCATGCGCCTGTTGATCAGAAGGGGCAAGCGTATCTTGACTTATAAAAGCTGATAATAAAAAGTGGCCTAGGCGAGCCTGACTGTCATCATCGAGGAGTGATAAATATAACCTTAATAGGTTGCTCCCTTGGGGTTGTTTAAGCTTTACGGCTAACACACACCACCAATAGATAATGCTTGGCTCCACAGGGTCGCCATGACGAAAGTGGCAGGTGGGTAACATCGCTTGTTGTAGCCAGGCCATATGTTTAGGGGCTGCTTTTTTGAGCCCTGTAGCTGCTTCTTCAGCTAAAATAGCGGGGGTGATGAAATAGCTAATATCACCGCCGCATTGTTGTAGCGCATCCAATAATTGGTTACGAGTAGTGGTATCTTTTTCTGTGGTGATCGCGTCTTGCAGTGCGGGCTTCGCATCAGGGTGTTGCAGGTGAGTTAACCACTGTGCAGTGAGGCTGCGGGTTTCTTTATTGCTTGATGCTAAACCTGTCGTTATTTTTTCAATGAGCAATTCATGCTGCTGCACGGCGTATTGCGCTAACTTGCGTACGTGCTTGCGATTATCAAAGGCGAGTTGATATATGCGTTCGAGCCAATAGGGGGGTATCGCTGGAAAATCAGCTAATAAAGCCAAGGCTTGTTCAGTAATGCGCGTGCTATCGATACGATCATTGAGAAGTGACTCAATGATCCATGAGTCGGTACTTGAACTAAATGTTGCGCTGCTCAGTTGGCCATCAAGTGCTAGCGTCATCGTTTGTGGATAGTGCGCAAATAGCGGCCATATTTCAAATGACTCTAAAGCTATCGGGAGGCTGCCACTAGGTTCATGTCTAATATCAAGGATGTAATTAGTTAAATCGCTAGGGCTAATACCAAAAGGGTGCAGTACTGGCTGTAACTGGCGTATATCTTTGATATCACGTTGGATCAATTTACTAGGGTGAGGCTCTTCGAGTACCGTTGAAAGCCCATAAAATAAACCAGTAGCTAATAGGAAAAAGTGCACTAGTTGAGCATCACTTTGGTTCATCAGTTTAGCTTCGCCAATAATTTGGGCTGCGTATTTATTATCAACTAGCCTATAAATAATATCGTAGCCGGGCTGTGTTTGTATTTGGCGTTGCTGTAGTTGCGCAAGCGCTTGGGCAAGTTGTTCTGGCGTAAGTGAGCGCAGCCCTTGTAAGTCGTCACGATCAGATGCCAAACGTTGCTGCCTTTGGTGACAATTTTGCGGATAATCCAAAAGTGCTTGCTGCGCCGTTGCAATTTCTTGTTCCGCTTTGGCTATTTCAGTGCTTAACACTTGCTGGCAAACATCAAGCCAACGCTCTGGAAAATCATGGCTGATAGAAAGGGGGGGGAGGCTTGGCAGTGGCCAATCAAAATACTGACTTTTTTGTATCAGCTGATATTCATGCAATGCCTGCGTGAGTTGTTGTTGCAATACTTTGCTGTTTGTTTCACTAAGCCACTGGGTTAAAAGTGGCTGCGCCGCATTATAACGGCTAATAAGTGTAATCCAATGGGCTTGGGTGGTGGTGCTTGCATCATGAAAGTGTTCTTTAAGGTAGTTGACCCACATTGCTGTATCAAGGCGTGCGAAGGCAAGCGCCGCGGCTTGTCGTACTTTGCTGGTGGAATCATCCGCTAATGTCATTACTAGCGGTAGTAAGGTGTTGGGTAGTTCACAGTACTTTGTCAGTTGACAACCGAAAATGTAACGACCTTCGCTATGAAGTTGTTGTAGCTGTTGGTCGAAATCAGGCTCGTTGCTGACACTTAGCCAGTTGGTATGTGTGAGTAAATATTGGGCATACTCTGCTGGAACATACTTGTTATTACGCTCTAATATAAAAGCATCAATATACCAGCTAGGTAATTGATATATTTTTAATAATTCCAGCAGTGTGTGTCGATTGGGTAATTGCTCTACAGATGACGCTGTATGCGTTTTAAATTGCCTGTTCAGGAAGTTTAGAAGATAGGCAAACCAGTTATCAAAGCTCGAAAGTACATGGCTAAACGCATCAAAATAGGGCTCGTTAAAACAAGCAACGACTAAACCTAAGCGATGCAAAAAGTCCAGTTGCTGGCTTTGAGTAGACATGAGTACTTGCCACATCGCTTCTGCTGCTTCCCAGTCATAGCAACCAGGTGCCTGTTTACTTTTTGTATCGGGAAGCTGTGCTAAAGTAATTAAACAACGGGGATTTTCCCCATGTAATAAGTAATGTGTAACGTTATGAGCGAGACCTGATTCTGCTATTTCATAGCCTTTACAGGCAAGAGTTAATAGTTCAGCAATGTCTGTGTTCGGAGGCGTGTTTAACGTATTAAGCATAAAACGTCCTTGCTAGATAGATCATCTTGATTTCTAAACGCTGGCCATCGTTAATGTGGCCAGCATTTACTGTTATAGCGGCTAATTAAACGGTAGCTTTTGCTGCCACAGTGGATCTGCATGACACTTTTTCGCCACCTCTTCGTAATCCAAGGCGATAGCGTTAAGCAGATTAGCAGGGACTTGAGTAAGCGGTAATGCATCATAGCGGTTCCAGCCACGTGCTTTTGGATTAAATTGCCATACTGTGATGCTATAAATAGCTGCAGAAACATTCTCTTCGGGGACACAGTTACCACTGAAGTCAAATTGAACTCTAAGTCCTAATTGATCAAACAGTTTATAGTAATGATCAAAAAATCCTGCGTCTTCAGGGTCGCCTTGCTTGTAGTCTTTTTTGGTCAATAAGCTGCGTAGTGTGAAGGTATCAGTCATCAAGCCTTTATGATGATCCAATGCTAACTGTTCTGCAGTTATATTTACTTCAAGCGACTTGAGTTGCTCAAACAGCGGTTTAATTTTGTAATCTTTTAAGTGGGCCTGCCAAGCTTGGCTTGCTTCACTATTGAGTTGATTACCACTTAGCAAGCGGATACTGGCCTGGGCTGGTAATTCAATTTCATCATCTTCTGTATCAATGAGTGCGCCATCTTCTGTGGGGCGAAAACTGTGCCAACCATCATCAAGCTGTACTTGCCAAAGCGTACGTTGCAATAAACGAAACATGATAGGATGCTGATGTAAATATTCTTGCCAGTCGCTTGCAGGCCAATGACGCTCAGTAACCATAGACTCATATAGACGACTAGTTTGTTGCGTTATTACCTGTTTTAGCTCTTTTTTACAGCTGCTAAACCATTTTTTAGTTTCGCTGATGGCTGCATCGTCATCATCTTTACGCGCTTGCGGCAGTGACTTAAGCACCTTGCCTTCTTCGTTGAGTAGTTGAAATTTAAGATCATCGCTTAGCTGGAGTTGCAGCGTACGCTGACCTAAATTAAAAGGTGTTGGCCCTTGTGTGTTTTCAAAGCCTGCAGTTTGAATAGTACGATCGCCTAGTTCATCGGTCGTCCAGCCGTTTCGCTGGGCAATTTTATCAACTAACTGACGTGCTAACTCTTGTATTGATTTGGTGCGGTAACGTCGCGATAACGACAGCATAAATTGAATAATTATCGGATCATTAATATTGGCGATAGCACTCAATATTGCTTCAATCTGCGCACGACGTACATAATACTGCTTCATGTAGGGTTGTAGTAGGGCTAAAAGCTCATTCGGTTTACCGCCAATAATTAAGGCGAGCAAACCTTTTTCTTTAATAGCACTACCTAATAGCTCTGACTTTTTCTGTTTGTAACACGCATTATATGCATCTTCCAAAGTATGCGTTTTGTACTGTTTCCCCCATTCACTTTGAGCCCAACGTTGATACATATCAAACTCTTGCTGCTTATGAGCTTGGGCGTATTCATGCGCTTGTTGCTCGGTAGGGCAAAGTGTATCTTGGGTGATAAATGCTGATAATAAACAGTGAGCGAGTTGTGCTTGGCTATTATCATCAAGCAGTGATAAATACAAATGTAGCAAGTTACTACCTTCGGGCTGTTTTAGTTTAACGGCGAGCACACACCACCAATAAATAATATCAGTGTCGACTGCTTCACCATTAACAAATTTACAGCTAGGTAGCCTATCTCGTTGCAGCCAAAGCATATTTTTAGGCACTGCTTTTTGAAGCCCTGCAGCTGCTTCTTCAGCCAATGCAGTTGGTGAGGTAAATTCACTAATATCACCGCCACATTGCTGCAAGGCATCTAACATTTGCGCACGAATTGCGGTATCTTTTTCTTTTCTAATTGCTTGTTGTAGTGCTGGTTGGGCATCACTGAGCGCCAGTGTTTGCAGCCATTTTGCTGCAATACTACGAGTATCATTGCCGCTTGATAGTAATTCTTTGCTGACTCGCTCAACAACGATGCCATGCTTTTGTGCGGTCGCTTGTGCCGTGAAGCGCACTGATTTTCGACTATCAAACGCTAATTGATAGATGCGTTGTAACCAATGGGGAGGAAGTTTAGGAAAATCAGCTAATAAAGCCAGTGTCTGGTTGATAACCATATAGTTATCATAGTTATCCTTGGAGTCGAGGCGATCGATAATCGTTGGCTTTGTGTCATCTCCTTGCTGGATGAGCTTTGTGTATAGGCCATCAAGTGCGTAATCTATTGTTTCTGGGTACTCGGCGAATAAGGGCCACACATCAATTGATTCTAACGCCAATGGGCGAGTACCCAACTCTTCACCATGGGAACTTACAAGTATGTTCGTTAAGTCACAAACGCTAAAGTTAAACTCTTGTAGTAATGGCAGTAATTGGCGAGCATCGCTAAGATTCTCTTGCAGTAATTTGCTCGTATTGGCTGCATTTAACAGATTATTAATGTGCCATCTGCCAATTTTCTGCAGTTGAAAAAAATGTGCTATTGCAATGTTTGGCTGTTTGAGTAATTTAGCTTCATCGATAATGTCATAAAAGATGTCATTACCAAGCTTTTGACCTTGTTCTAGAGCGTTTAAAGCTTGAACAACATCATCTTTAGTGATCGTTTTATATATCGCAAGCTCTTCTTTTTCACGCTCTATCGCCTTTGCCCAGTAGCTGCCGGGTGCTTCGGGCTTGCTGTTTTTTATATATCGTTCAGAACGCGCAATTAGCTTTTCTAAGCTTTGCATACAGTCTTCAACCCAATGCGCTGGGAAATCACCGTGAAAGTTCACGTTTGTGTATGCAGGCAACTGCCAATCAAAGTTGTCGCTTTGCTGCTTTAACTGATATTGCTCAATGGCGAGTGTAAGTTTAGTGTGTACTGATGCTGTTTTTTCACTGGCTTGCCATGTTTCAAGTAATGTTAATGCATTACTACACTCAACCACACTGCTTATCCAGTGAGTTCGTGTGCTTGCATTAGCCTTTTCATAATGTTCAGAGAAAAACTCAAGGCATTGTGCATCATCGATTTTACGGATCACACTGTTAGCTGACAGACGCACCTGACTGGACTTATCAGCGCTAAGCTGTGCTAAAAACGGTAATAACGAAGTTGGAATTACCGGCTGCTTAAGTAGAAACTGGCAAAGCGTATTACGACCGCTGGCGTCGATTTTTTGTAGTTGTTGGCATTTTTCAGGTGTTGAACAAATCGTTATCCAATCACTATTAGCTAGCAAATGATCTGGATAGATAAAGCCTCTTTGTGCATAGGAGCGCTCAAGAATATAGGCATCAATATACCACAGCGGTTGGTCATACGTTTCTAGCAGCGTAAGCAGTTCATCACGACTAGGGAATTGAGTTGCCTTGGTGTCATATTCAAAATCAGTGTGTTGGTTAAAATAAAACAGTAAGAAGGCAAACCAGCCTGTTAGTTTAGACTCCATATGATTTAAATAGTGATGCTTTGCAATCGCCTCTGTTACTAAACCTAAACGATGTAAAAAGTCGTTTTGATGGCCTGTAGCTGACTTTAAAACATGCTGCATGGCTACTAAAGAGCGTCTATCATACTCGCCATTATTATTTACCGAGTAGTGGCCTGGCAGTTGCGAATGGCGCGAATTAGGTAGTTGATTTAATATGTTAAGACAATCAGCTCCTTCTCCTGTTACTAAGTAATGAGCAACCTTAGCGGCTAAGCCTGTTTGCGTATGGTTATAGCCTTGGCAAGCAACTATTAATAAATCTTTGATGGTTATTTGTTTATCTTCACCGAAAAGCTTACTAGTAAATTTTTTGAACATAGTACTTCCTTGATTATTCAAAGTTGTGGTGATTATTGACTCTTTTTATCGGTTATCTATGAGCAATATTTGTAAAAACACAGCAAACATTACTTATCCCCACTCTATAAAACAAGACAAATTATGATTTACGAGATCAAGTTTTGTTTTTTAATTTTTGCGCATGTAACACGTTAAGATATTTACGTAGGTTTAAACTAAGCCAATATAGGGTTAGCGTGTTCTAAAATGTTACATGCCCAAAAAGTGACAACGGTTATTCTTTTAACCACTGTGCAACTTGTTTTGTATAATAACTCACTATTAAATCAGCGCCTGCACGTTTGAAGCCGGTCAGTGTTTCAAATACCACTTTTTTTTCATCAAGGGCACCTGCTAAAGCTGCAAATTTAATAGCGGCATACTCACCACCAACTTGGTAGGCAGCTAAAGGTAAGTTTGTTTTCTCTCTCAAGCTGCTAAGGACATCAAGATAGGGCGTGCCTGGTTTCACCATTAGAATATCAGCGCCTTCTTGTTCATCAAGAAGGGCTTCTTGAAGCGCTTGACGAATATTTGCGTAATCCATTTGATAGCCTTTGCGATCACCGCTTAATTCACAATCAACAGCAGCTCTAAATGGACCATAGAAAGATGAAGCAAATTTAATGGCGTGAGCTAAAATGGCAACATGTTCAAACCCTGCATTATCAAGGCCTTCTCGAATAGCTTTAACTTGACCATCCATCATCGCAGATGGGGCTAGCATATCGGCACCTGCTTTTGCTGCGCACACACTCTGCTTTACAAGATTAGCAACAGTTTCGTCGTTACAAACTTGATTATCTTCAACAACGCCACAGTGTCCATGATCTGTATATTCACAAAAACAAATGTCGGGTATTACCATCATCTCGGGGCATGTTTGTTTGATTGTTTTAATCATACGTGCCAGTAAACCATCATCGTGCCATGTATCACTGCCAACACTGTCTTTATGATGCGATATGCCAAAAGGCATAACATACTGAATTCCTAATCTATGCAGTTCAGTAATTTCTTGGGCTAATGCATGTTCAGGAATGCGCTGTATACCAGGCATAGTGGATATTTCTAGACTTTCAGTTAACGACTCTTCGATAAAAATAGGATGGATAAGATCGCCAATATTAAAATCAAATTCGCGTACTAACTGTCGCATTGCGTCACTGTGGCGAAGCCTGCGCATGCGTCTTGATAAATTAGGTGTACTCATTGCTATATGCCTTACTGAGCTGAGTATAACGAGATGTTTATAATATCATTTTTATCACTGTAAACGATATGCGTTAAATCAATATTAAAGGCGTGTTCATGATAGTAAGCTTTTTCTTTATTTGTAATAAATAAACTGTAATTACTAGGTTACCGGTGTAGAAGTCGCTGGTGGGGTTTGCTGTTCTTTATTGTTATCGCTGCCACCACAGGCGACTAAACTCATGGATAAAACGGCTGATGCAACTAAACGTGCTATTTTATTCCTAATAGATCAAATGCTTGGGAAGCTGTTAGGCTGGTTATTTTAGTTAAGCAGCAGTGTCCTTCTTGTGCTAAGTGCTGCGTTACTCTGCGAGCTAACTCTATGTTAGTCAGCGGTGTTGCAAGGTTAAATGCTAAATCAAAATATTCGCCTTGTTTATTCAATATCACACAGTGTTGCTGTTGTTCAGCGGTTAAACTGTGTAGATAGTCATTTAAATCCCGTTGTTCATTAATAATTTCTAGCTCGTTGTCACTACATATCAAGTAAGGGAAGTAAGTATGCATGTATTTATTGTCCTGTATCAAATAGCGCGAGCAATATAATAATATAATTATAGTTCGTATTATACTAAGGACGAATATTATGAAACAAACTCGCCACCCTCAACAGGTATCAGATATCTTTTCAAGGAAATTAGTATGTTGTTCCACCGATACCTCTTTAGTTGATGCTGTACGGTTGATGCAGGTTCATAATATAAGTGCAATTTTTATAAAAAAACGGCAAGAAATCGTTGGTATTTGGACTGAAGCAGATTGCATTAAACTAGATTTTACTGACAGCAACCTTAAACATATTGAAATTCAAAGCGTAATGAGTAGCCCGGTATTGAAAATCTCCTGTCAGCAATTACTGTGTGATGCCGCGCTTATTTTTTATCAACACAGTGTTCGTCATTTATTAGTTGTGGATGATGATGAGCTACCATGCGGCGTTATTAGTATTAGTGATATTGTACGTAATCAAGGGCTTGATCACTATTTACAATTTAGACCAATCAAAGAGCAATATCATAAAGATGTGTTAGTGGTACCTAGTTATTTGACGCTCAGTGAAGGCGTTGAAATGATGCGCGAGCGAACCGCCCAAGTTATTTTAGTGTATAACCAGCAGCAAGACGAACATGGCATTATCACCCAGCGAGATTTACTGCATTTGATCGTCGAACCCGATAGTAATGCGTCATGTTGGAGTTTTGCAAGTCGGCCCTTGTATCGGGTAAGCTCAAAAAGCAGTTTATTCGATGCATATCGGTTAATGTCTACTAACAATGTACGCCATTTAGTGGTCAGTGACGATTTGGAGATTAAAGGGGTGCTCGCCATTGAGCATCTTGTTAATGAAATAGAAAGCGCTTATTGCAGTGATCTTGAAAAAGTACTTGAACAACGTGATATGGATCTTCAGCATTCACAGCGTAATTTGTATCTCGCGAATAAAATAATTGATGCGTCACTTGATGGCATTATGATCACCCAACAAGATGGTGTGATCATGCAAGTTAATCCTGCTTTTACCGCCCTTACTGGCTATCAAGAATATGAAGTGGTCGGCAAACACCCTAGAATTCTAAGCTCCGGAAAGCACGGTAAAAATTTCTACGTAAAAATGTGGCAATCCATTACCCAAACTGGTGTGTGGCAAGGGGAAATATGCAATCGTAAAAAAAATGGTGATTTGTATGTTGAATGGCTAACTATTATTGCTATCCGCGAGCCAAATGATGATGAGCTAGTGTATGCGGCGATTTTTAGCGATATCACTGAACGTAAAACTGCAGAAGAGAAAATCGTTCAGTTAGCTTATTTTGATGAGCTAACTGGCTTGCCTAATAGGCGCTTATTTAATGACAGGTTAACTATGGCATTAGCTGCTGCACATCGTAATAATGACATGTTAGCAGTGATGTTTATTGACCTAGATCGGTTTAAGGAAATCAATGATAGCTTAGGGCATAGCGCTGGGGATGAGTTATTAAAAATGGTGGCAATACGGCTGCAAAACGTATTATGTGAAGGTGATACTTTAGCACGTTTAGGTGGCGACGAATTTGTGGTGCTGTGCGAGATTGAAGACATTAGCGCTGTGATTAGTTTAGCCGATCAAATTTTAAATAACTTAAACACTCCTTTTCAGCTCGAAGGGCTTGAGGTAGGCGCGACAGCATCAATCGGTGCAGCGGTCTATCCTGATGATGGTCTCGATAGTGAAACTTTACTAAAACATGCTGATATTGCCATGTATCGCTCTAAAGAAGTGGGTAGAAACTCATTTCAGTTATTTAAAGCATCGATGAATGCACGCTCTTTAGAGCGCTTGGCGATGATGAGCCGGTTTCAATATGCGCTCGAAAATGATGAATTTGAACTATATTTTCAGCCTAAACAGTGTTTAAGAAGTAAAGCTATCAAAGGTGTTGAAGCACTCTTACGTTGGCAAGATCCCGCGCTTGGCATAATATCGCCTGCACAGTTTATTCCATTGGCGGAAGAACTCGGTCTAATTGTAAAGCTGGATCTCTGGGTGCTCAATAATGCAGGCATGCAATTGGCATTATGGCAACAACAAGGAATAACGGCTGGTCGGTTGGCAATTAATATCTCAGCTTGCCATCTTAGTCAGGGAAGTTTATCAAGTAACGTTGAAAAAATGCTCCAGCGCTATAATTTATCGGGAAATTGTCTTGAAATAGAGTTAACTGAAAGTAGTTTTATTAGCTCGTTTAGTCAGGCGAAAAGAGAGTTGTGGCAACTTAAAAAAATGGGCATACAGATTGCGCTAGATGACTTTGGTACCGGCTATTCGGCACTGAGTTACCTTACAAAATTACCCATAGATACATTAAAGATAGATGCCAGCTTTATTGCTAAAGTACCCGATGAATACGGTAATAGTGAGATTGTTGCCGCGATAGTGGCAATGGCGAATAGTCTTAATTTACAAGTTATCGCTGAAGGGGTTGAAAAGCTTGCCCAGTATAGTTACTTATTGGATTTAGGCTGCGATGTGATCCAAGGCTATTACTATTGCCGCCCGTTAACGCAGCGGCAATGGTTTGAATTTTATCAGCTGCAAAATCAACCTACGGTGATATCGTAAGAAGTAAATTTACGAATGTTGATAACGCCAGTATCAAAGATCAAGTACTGGCCTTTAATACCGTTTAAAATACCACTGACGACCGGTTCTTTATCAAAATTAAATGAACTGATTTTGGTTGGGTAGGTAGTAACTGGAAACTCTAATTCAACCACTTCTTCATCAAGTTGTTCTATCGCTGTAGCACCAAAGAGCTCTGCAAGTTCATTTAGTTTATCGGCAATTTGTGGAATAAGTTCTGCCGCAGCAGCTTTTAAATCAAGGACATCGCTTTGTCCTTTGAGCATATTACGCCAATTGGTTTTATCGGCAATAAATTGTGCTAAGGCAACTTCAACTAATCCTGATTGTAAGCGCGTTTGTACTTTGAATATTGGCAGTGCTTGCGTTGCACCTTGGTCAATCCAGCGGGTTGGAATTTGTGTATGACGGGTGATCCCCACTTTCAGCCCTGACGTGTTCGCAAGATAGACATAATGTGGGATCATACAGTTTTCTTCGCCCCACTGTGGCTCACGACAAGTACCTTGGTCAAAGTGACATGTTTCAGGTTTCATAATGCACATATCGCAGCTAGCAAGCTTACGCATACATACAAAACAATGACCTTGCGAGTAACTTTTTTTGGTTTTTTTACCGCAGCTAGAACATACAATAGCGCCATTAAAAGTCAGTGTAAGTTGCTTGCCAATATAGGCATTAAGATCGACCAACTCATCACCCACAGGCAAATGATACTGAATCGGTTGTGTTAGCGATGATTTTAATTTTTTGATAGTGCCTTGCATCTTTACGCCCCTAAAGATGTGAAAAAGAGGATTCTATCAGTAATCCTTAAACATGTGGCAATTTTACTTAATTAGCTTGTTTATTTTCAGCTAACCACAGCAAATAGTCATCCACAGCGATGGCTTTGGAGTAATAGTAGCCTTGCCCGTAGTCTGCCCCCATGGCCTTTAAAAGTTGTTGTGTTGTGACATCTTCAACTCCCTCGACGGTAACTTTTAAACCCAAACTATGCGCCATTTCTATCGCAGCCTTAACAATTACTCGATTAGCACTGTGAGTAGGGAGACCTATAATAAATGATTTATCTACTTTTAAGGTTGAAAAGTTGTAGCTAACAAAACAATTTAGTGACGAATAGCCAGTGCCAAAATCATCTAAAATCACTTCAATACCAAGGCGGGTTAATTGTTCAACTAAGCTAATCATTTGCTGTTGGTTTGCAATTAAAGCTGACTCAGTAAGTTCAAATTTAAGTTGTTTAGCAGGAACGTTATGTTTGAGTAAAGTGTTTTCAATTTTCTCAATTAAATTATGGATCATTAAGTTTTTAGCACTTAAATTAACGCTTACTTTATGCTTAAAAAAACCTGCGTGATTAAACTTAGCGATATCTTGGCAAGCCTGATCGAGCACCCATAATGTAAGTTCATTGATAAGACCAGTACGTTCAGCTAATAGAATTAAAGCTTCAATATTGATTTGTTCATAAGGAGCATTAGGCCAGCGCAATAAGGCTTCACTGCCAATCGTTTGGCCGCTGCGTAAATCTATTTGTGGCTGATGATAAATAGTTAACTGGTTAGTTTTTAAGGCATTTTGAAATGCAGCCGCTAAGCTAATGTTCATAGTGACAGGCATTACTTTTGAGTGATTATTTGGATAGCTTGTTTGTGGCGCTTCGGTTAATGAAAAATAGCCATTTTGCAACCATGTATCAAAGCCACTTTCACCATCTAGGATACAATAACCCATTGCGTAGTTTAACTGTAAATCAAACCCTTGCACTGGATGATGCTTCGGTAAGCTTTTGCGGATTTTGGTTAATTTATCATGCAGTGATTGCGCACTTTGAGTTTTAATTGAAATGAATGCTAGCACACCGTTGCTCAAATCGGCAATCCGCGGATAGGTATCTAAATTGTTATCTAAATTGATAAACTCGCGCTCTTTACTCAGTTGCAGCTCAAGAGATTTAGCTATAGCAACAACGAGCTGACAGCTTTGAGTTTGATTTAAAATATGACTGAGAGAATTAAAATCAGTAATTCTAATTAAGCATAAGCTTGCTGTGCGCTGATTGAGCTGTAAAGTCATATAGGCTTGTTTTAGCATAGCACTGTTTAATAACTTGGTTTGTTCTGTATGAGTGGCGTGGTACAACGCCTTTTCTCGTTGATAGCGCACTCTATCGGCAAGCGCCATAGCCATTAAGATGACTTCACAAAGAATCGCAACCAAAAAAGCATGGCGGGTGGTGAAGCTATATTCTAATACGCCTGTTAGTTCTAAAGGTTGGATTGCAGCGCCAATGATCAGTGGGATCCACGAGATCATATAAAACTTAGCCCAACGAAAGCCGCTAAGTAGTTTGTTGTAAATTAAAATAATACAAACAATATAGAGTAATACCAACACAGCAAAAAATATTTGCGAAGAAATATATTCAACAATGAAAAAGCTGGCGAACCCTAAAACGAACATTAAGCCCAATAGTATTAGGCTTAGTTTATAGCGCCAGCATTTATCTTTATGATAACGTAAAAACATAGTACAAAATGACAGCGTAAAAAATGCGATGGCGTAATTACTTACCACTATATGGAGGTTAAAAAGCTGTTGTAAGGATACTGGCCATAAGTAAAAACCAAAGCCTAATACCGAGCCCATTAGGATCAACGCTGACAGTATGTAGCCAATATAAATAAGATAAACCCGATCACGAATACCAAAATACAGTACTAAATTATATAAAGCCGCCATGATTAGTACGCCAACAAAAATGCCCCAGATAGCGGTTTGTGCACGGAGTAAATCTTTAAATTCAGCCTCGCCATATAAGTTAATTGGGGTTTTACTGATCCCTGTAGTGTCTATTTTTATGACCAAAAAACTCTGGTTTTGTGCGGCAACAGTAAATTCTATATGCGGTACACTGTATTCAAATAAGCTTAATCCTGTTTGCCGATCGCCTAAATTAAAGGTGTTAATTAACTGGCCTTGGTTATCGAGTTGATAAACAGTCAAATAATCAATCATCGGATTATCAAAGTGGGCGTAAAGCTCTTTTGATACTGCTGTCCTATTGTCTAACTTCATCAGCAGCCAATAGTTTTGAGATTTTAGCCCCCATGGAATGGTGTCAAAGGGCTCTGCAATACGTGAATTAGATTCGTCTAAAAATGCTGTAAGTGTTAATGATTTTGATGGATCTATGCGATAGCTTTGCGCTAAATAAACCGCAGCTGTTTTATTGATTGTATAGCGAGTAGGGGTGGCTAAATGATTCGCAAACGTATATACGATGAACAATAGTATGCTCAAAATAAACAATGCAATAATATGGTATTTAAATGGCTGTTGTTCCAAGGTGCTACTTATATGTAATACATCACGGTTTTAGTGTAGCACTAAAAAAGCGCAGATAAACTGCGCTTATTATTAATAGCTGCTGGTTAGACCTATTTTTCGCGAGCAATAGCGCGATAAGCAATATCTGTACGGTATTCCATACCTTGCCAGCTAATTTCATCAACTAGTTGGTAGGCACGTTGCTGCGCTTCGGTAACTGTGTTACCTAGCGCCGTTGCACATAATACTCGGCCACCGGCAGTCACTACGTTATCGCCGTCTTGCTTAGTACCCGCATGGAAGACTTTTTCGCCTTCTGGGTAGGTTACTTTCAAGCCACTGATTGCATCACCTTTTGGGTAGTTATCAGGGTAGCCTTTAGCTGCAAGTACCACACCCACTGCTGCGCGTGAGTCAAACTCAATCGTCGTTTTATCAAGTTCAACACGATTAGCTGCTTCAATCAGTTCAACTAAGTCAGACTGTAAACGAAGCATCATAGGTTGTGTTTCAGGATCACCAAAACGGCAATTGTATTCGATTACTTTAGGGGTCCCAGAGTCATCGATCATCAAACCAGCATAGAGGAAGCCAGTGTAAGGATGGCCTTCGCTTGCCATACCTTCTACTGTTGGGTAGATCACTTCGTTCATAATGCGCTGATGAATTTCATCGGTTACCACTGGCGCTGGTGAGTATGCCCCCATACCGCCAGTGTTCGGACCTTGATCGCCATTATAAGCGCGTTTGTGGTCTTGGCTGGTAGCAAAAGGTAATACGTTTTTACCATCAACCATCACGATAAATGAGGCTTCTTCACCTTCTAAGAACTCTTCGATTACCACGCGGCTGCCAGCTTCACCAAAAGCGTTACCGGCTAGCATATCGCGAATAGCATCTTCAGCCTCAACTTCAGTCATGGCAACAATGACGCCTTTACCTGCGGCAAGACCATCAGCTTTGATTACAATCGGCGCGCCTTTTTCTTTTAAATAAGCAAGCGCAGGGGCGATTTGTTCAAACGTTTGATAATCCGCAGTTGGGATAGCATGACGGGCTAAAAAGTCTTTAGTGAATGACTTAGAGCCTTCTAGTTGCGCAGCGCCTGCTGTTGGGCCAAAGATAGCTAAACCGTGTTCACGGAATTTATCTACCACGCCAAGTACTAATGGTACTTCAGGTCCAACAATGGTTAGCTCAACATTATTGCTTTGTGCAAAGCTAAGTAGGCCATCGAGATCTTCAACGTTAATGGCAACATTCTCAAGCTTGGGTTCAAGCGCTGTACCGGCATTACCTGGTGCAACATAAACAGTGTTTACTTTTGTATTTTGAGCGGCTTTGAACGCAAGTGCGTGTTCGCGGCCGCCGCTGCCAATGACTAATACATTCATGGCGAATATCCTATTTAAAGCGGTTTTTTAAATTTCAGCGTCATGCGGTCGCTTTCACCAATAGCTTTATATTTAGCGGCATCTTGCTCGCCAAGTTTAAGGCTTGGTGGAAGGGTCCATACACCCTGTGGGTGATCGGCTGTATCAAGTGAGTTTGCATTTATGTCACTGCTTGCTGCAAGTTCAAAGCCTGCTTGTTTAGCAAGTTCGATTACCACGCTTTGCTTCATATAACCTGATGACTTTTGCATTTCATCAGCTTGCGCTTCAGGTAGGCGATGCTCAACCACACCTAAAGTACCACCTGGTTTAAGTGCTTTGTAAAAAGACTTAAATGCATTAGCTGCGGCGTCTTTATCTTTGCTCATATACCAATTATGTACATTGCGGAAGGTTAACACCATGTCTGCGCTGCTCGCCGGGGCAATGTCTAAATGTGTTGAAGGGGCGAATTCAGTCAGCTTTACTTTATTGAATCGCTCATCTTCAGCAATTTTCTTTTTAAAGCCAGCTAGAGCTCGTTGGTAATAACCCACCGATGAGTCAGCAGGGAAATGCGCGGCATAATAAGTGCCTTGCTCTTTCAGTGCTGGCGCTAAAATTTCACTGTACCAGCCGCCGCCAGGCGCAATCTCAACAACAGTCATAGTTGGTTTAAAACCAAAAAACTCTAATGTTTCGACAGGGTGGCGGTATTGATCGCGATCACTGCTGCGCTCGCTTGATTTAACTGCATTATTTAATGCTGAATCATGGCCATGCTCATGGCTAATAGCCATAGTTGATGTCATCGCAAGGGTGGCAACAAGTAGAGATTTTAGTGCAAATTTCATCGTCTGTTCCTTCACATTATATTTTTAGAATAGGTTATAGAATAAGCAGAATACGTGAATTTGTAGCAAACAAAAAGAGCTAACTGATGCAGTTAGCTCTTTTTGTGATTAATGGCGGAAGTGACGCATGCCAGTAAACACCATTGCCATACCAGCTTCGTCAGCGGCAGCGATAACTTCTTCATCGCGCATTGAACCACCTGGTTGGATTACCGCAGTAATACCAGCCTCTGCAGCTGCATCAATACCATCACGGAATGGGAAGAACGCATCAGATGCCATTACTGAACCTTTAACTTCAAGGTTTTCATCAGCGGCTTTAATTCCGGCAATTTTAGCTGAGTAAACGCGGCTCATTTGGCCTGCGCCTACACCAATGGTCATACCGTCACGGGCATAAACAATGGCGTTTGATTTAACAAATTTAGCCACTTTCCAGCAGAATAATAAGTCTTTAAGTTCTTGCTCAGTAGGCTGGCGCTTAGACACAACCGTTAAGTCGCCTTGCGTTACCATACCTAAATCACGGTCTTGGATGAGTACACCGCCATTAACGCGTTTGATGTCATGACCTGTCGCTTTGCCTGACCATTGGCCACACTCTAGTAAGCGTACATTTTGCTTAGCCGAAATAATTTGTGCCGCAGCTTCTGATACTTTAGGCGCAATGATCACTTCAACGAATTGACGAGACACAATCGCTTCAGCGGTATCAGCATCAAGCTCTTGGTTAAAGGCGATGATGCCACCAAATGCTGACGTAGGATCGGTTTTGAATGCGCGATCATAGGCTTCAAGGATGTTGTCACCGATTGAAACGCCACAAGGGTTAGCATGTTTAACAATAACACAGGCTGGTACATCAAATTCTTTCACACATTCAAGAGCTGCATCTGTATCAGCAATATTATTGAAAGAAAGTGCTTTACCTTGCAGTTGTATGGCAGTTGCAACAGACGCTTCTTGAACGTCGTTTTCAACATAAAAAGCTGCATCTTGGTGTGAATTTTCACCGTAGCGCATGTCTTGTTTTTTAGTAAACTGCATATTGATAGTGCGTGGGAATTTAGTTTCCTCAGCTGCTTCATCAGTGTAATCAGCAACCATCTTACCGAAGTAGTTAGCAATCATGCCATCGTACTGCGCGGTGTGCTCGTAAGCTGCAATGGCAAGATCAAAACGTGTTTTGTATGTAGTTGAACCATTGTTGCTTTGCATTTCGCTGATCACGCGGTCGTAATCTTTGGCGTTTACTACAATAGTCACGTCTTTGTGGTTTTTGGCCGCAGCACGCACCATCGTTGGGCCGCCGATATCAATGTTCTCAATGGCATCTTCAAGGCTGCAGTTTTCTTGAGCGACTGTATTCGCAAAGGGGTATAAGTTAACTACAACGATATCGATAGCTGAGATGTTATGAGCGTCCATTACATCTTCATCTTGACCACGACGCGCTAAAATGCCGCCATGAATTTTTGGGTGAAGAGTTTTTACGCGACCATCCATGATCTCAGGGTGACCTGTGTGGTCAGATACTTCAGTGACTTTAATGCCGTTATCAGCAAGTAATTTACAAGTACCGCCAGTTGATAAGATGTCTACGCCTTGTGATTCAAGAGCGCGAGCAAATTCAACAATACCGGTTTTATCTGACACACTTAGTAGTGCGCGACGAATTGGACGATGTGTATCCATTGTAGTTTGATTACCTCAGTGTTTGAGCTAGCTTAGAAAGGCGCTATTTTAACTGAATATCGCTTAAAAAACGATATTTATACACAAGTCATTTGGGTATACAGAGTGAGGATTTTGCAATTAGACGCTTTTTTGAGGATTTTTAAAGATATAAAAAAAGCACCCGAAGGTGCTTTTTCAAACGAATGTTGTGATAAATCACAACACGGTATTAGTTCATGCCGTATTTCTTTAGTTTCTTACGTAAAGTACCGCGGTTGATACCTAGTAAGATTGCCGCACGTGTTTGGTTGCCACGTGTGTAAGTCATTACTTCTTCAAGTAATGGTGCTTCTAGCTCTGAAAGAACAAGGTCGTAAACGTCTTGCACATCTTGACCGTTAAGCTGTTTTAAATAGTGATGAACAGCTTTCTTCACTGCATCGCGTAATGGCTGCGGTTTCTCGTGTGACTGAACATGAGGGTTAGTGATAAATGGAGAAGTCACGTTTTGTTCGAACATTGTTTATATCTCTTTCTTTCTTAGTTAGCTGCTAGTGTTTTAAAGTATTGCTCTAATGTCTCGATTTGTGCCTGTGGATTATCGAGAGCATTAAATACTCGCCTAAACTGACCGTCACTGTCATGGGTTTGCAAATACCAAGATACATGTTTGCGAGCGATGCGCGCTCCCATTGGTTCGCCGTAAAACGCATGAAGGTTCACTAAGTGTTCCATCAAAATACCACGTACTTCCTCAATTGGAGGCACAGGTAAATGTTCACCGGTTCGCAAATAGTGGTCTATCTCCCTAAATATCCAAGGGCGACCTTGGGCGGCTCGACCAATCATAATGGCATCTGCACCCGTATAGTCCAAAACCTGTTTTGCTTTTTCAGGAGACGTTATATCTCCATTTGCAACGACAGGTATCGACACTGAACGTTTAATATCCCTAATAGTGGCGTATTCAGCTTCACCTTTGTACATACATGCGCGTGTACGCCCATGTACGGCCAATGAAGCTATGCCATAACGTTCAGCTATTCTCGCAATCTCGACACCGTTACGGTTGTCCTGATCCCATCCTGTACGGATTTTTAGTGTTACAGGTACATCAACAGCGCTAACCACTGCATCAATAATCTCTTCCACTAAATCAGGAAACTGTAATAGGGCTGAGCCTGCGAGTTTCTTGTTCACTTTCTTTGCTGGGCACCCCATATTTATATCTATGATCTGTGCACCATTAGTTACATTGAATTGTGCAGCCTGAGCCATAAGCTCGGGATCAGCTCCTGCGATTTGCACCGCACGTATTCCCGATTCACCACTATGATCCATACGGTTCATCGATTTCTCGGTTTTCCATACCAAAGGATTCGACGAGAGCATTTCAGACACGGCAAGCCCCGCACCTAAGCGGCGACAAAGTTGTCTAAATGGTCTATCAGTAATTCCCGCCATTGGCGCTACAATTACATTGTTCTCTAATTGGTATGTTCCGATACGCACTGTATTCAATAGGCCTCTTTTCAAGGGGCGCTAAGTTTACGGTTTTTTTTGCAAAAATCAAAGGCTATAAATTGAACAAAAGTGACTTTTTTTTGACTTTTGCGTATTGACATTTGATAACAGTTTGACGAATGGCTTTATTTGTGTGAATTTTATACAGAAGTAATTTGTGGTAAGAAATCATTCTGTTTTTTGGCGTGTAAATAATAGGTAAAGCCTGTTAATTACAGGCTTTACCTGAAGGTTTTACGTTAATACTCTAAATTGCCGATCCCAGTAAGTTAAGCTTTTTTTATGCCACTTACTCGTGTCCATTCACCTTCAACAGCGATATCATCAAGCGCTAAAAAAGGGGCATAAACATCTGCTACCGACTGCGCTTGTTCTTCTAAAATTCCCGACATGGCAATTTTACCACCTGGTTTTAACAAGCCTAATATCACACTGTGTAATTCACGCAGTGGCGCAGCTAAAATATTGGCCACCACGATATCGGCGCTAAACTCAGGCTGATTTTCTGGCAGGTATACTTCGAGTTTATCGGCAACGCCGTTACGCTGTGCGTTATCTAAGCTTGCTTCAAGGGCTTGAGGGTCTATATCGATGCCGATCATGCGCTCAGCGCCAAGTTTGATAGCTGCGATACCTAGAATTCCAGAGCCACAACCAAAGTCGACCACAGTTTTACCGGTCAAATCTTGGCTTTCAAGCCATTTTAAGCACAAAGCGGTGGTAGCATGAGTGCCAGTGCCAAAAGCAAGGCCAGGGTCAAGCAGTACATTGACGGCATCAGGATCGGGAATATCACGCCAGCTTGGGCAGATCCATAGTTTTTCACCAAACTGAATTGGGTGGAAGTTATCCATCCATTCACGTTCCCAGTCTTTGTCTTCAAGTTGCTCTATTTTGTACACTAAGGTGTCTTTTAACTCATCATGGCGCTGTAATAGAGCTATCACCGCATTCATATCGTGGTTAGCTTCGAATAAACCAATTACAGTCGTGTCAGCCCAAAACACCACAGTGCCGATTTTTGGTTCGTAAATAGGGGTGTCTTTAGCATCAATAAAGGTAACAGACGCACTACCTGCCTCCATTAATAGATCACTTACTGCATCTGCGGTTGCAGCATTAGCATTGATACGGATTTGGATCCAAGCCATAATTATTTCCTGTAAATAGAAAAAAGGCCGCTACAGCGGCCTTTTAAATTTAAATCTGTATTTGCTAATTACTTAGCATCTAAGAAGCTTTTCAATAAGTCAGAGCGTGAAGGGTGGCGTAATTTACGTAGTGCCTTCGCTTCGATTTGACGAATACGCTCACGCGTTACGTCAAACTGCTTACCTACTTCTTCTAGGGTATGGTCGGTATTCATATCGATACCAAAACGCATACGCAATACTTTAGCTTCGCGGGCTGTTAAGCCAGCAAGCACATCATTGGTAGCGCCACGAAGAGATTCCATTGTTGCCGAGTCGATTGGCGAATCAATAGTGGTATCTTCGATAAAGTCACCTAAGTGCGAATCTTCATCATCACCGATTGGCGTTTCCATTGAAATTGGCTCTTTAGCAATCTTAAGTACCTTACGGATTTTATCCTCAGGCATCATCATGCGTTCTGCTAATTCTTCTGGATTTGGCTCACGACCCATTTCTTGCAGCATTTGACGAGAAATACGATTAAGTTTATTAATCGTTTCAATCATATGCACCGGAATACGGATTGTACGCGCTTGGTCGGCGATAGAGCGGGTGATTGCTTGACGGATCCACCACGTAGCATAAGTTGAAAACTTATAACCACGGCGATATTCAAACTTATCAACAGCTTTCATCAAACCAATGTTACCTTCTTGGATTAAGTCCAAAAATTGTAAACCACGGTTGGTGTATTTTTTCGCAATTGAGATCACAAGACGTAAGTTAGCTTCAACCATTTCTTTTTTCGCACGGCGCGCTTTTGCTTCACCAATGCTCATACGACGGTTGATGTCTTTAATACGCTCAATGCTTAAACCTGTGCTTTCTTCGATTACACATAGTTTATTAATACAGCGGATGATTTCTGGTTTGATTTCTTCTAATTTTGCAGAATGTTTTTCATTCGCAGCAATCTCAAGATCAATCCATGCAGCATCAGTTTCATTATTAGCAAAGTGCTTAACAAAAGTTTTCTTCGGTAACTTAGCGATTTGTACAGCTTGTTTCATGACGATACGTTCTTGAACACGAACTCTGTCCATCATTTCACGCATGTTGTTAACCATACGATCAAACTGTTTCGGCACTAGTTTAAAGGTTTTAAACAGCTCACCAATCTCAAAAATCGCAGCTTGCGATTCTGGATGTGAACGGCCTTTACTATCAAACGTGTCGCGCGCTTTATTATAAAGATCACGAAGATTTTCAAAGTGAACACGAGCCTCTTCAGGATCTGGGCCAGTATCTACTTCTTCTTCGTCTTCATCATCGCTATCAGTATCATCGTCATCTTCATCATCAAGTTCTTTTTCGCTTAATTCAGAACCGATATGGGTAGCAGAGATTGGCGCAGCATCTTCATTAGGATCGAAGAAACCAGAGATAATGTCGCTTAAGCGCATTTCTTCTGCTTCAAACTTATCCCATTGCTCAAGTAGGTATGTAATTGCTTCAGGGTATTCTGCAACCGAGATTTGTACTTGGTTGATCCCTTCTTCAATACGCTTAGCGATAACAATTTCGCCTTCACGGGTAAGCAATTCAACAGTACCCATTTCACGCATGTACATACGAACCGGATCCGTTGTACGGCCGATTTCTTTATCTACAGTAGCAAGCGCAGCGGCTGCAGCTTCCGCTGCGTCTTCATCTGTTGTTGTTTCTTGCATCATCAATTCATCGGCATCAGGCGCGTTTTCGCTAACCTTGATACCCATATCATTGATCATACTAATGATATCTTCTACTTGATCTGAATCGATAATATCTTGTGGAAGGTGATCATTAACTTCTGCAAAAGTTAAGTAACCTTGCTCTTTACCTTTTTGAATCAGAAGTTTTAATTGTGACTGAGGAGTTGGATCCATAGAGATTGTTTCTTCCACTCTGATAAGTTGATACAACAGGCGCCAGCTTGCTTATTTATTAAGCCAAGCTAAGTATTATTTGACGCAGTGAATAGCACAGTATAACAGCATAATTCATTTTTGACTAGCTGTTAGTGTCTTTTCGACCCTTTTAACGCTTGAGTAAGGGCTAAACATTCTAGTCTTTCTTCACTCGTAAGTCCTTGGGTCTTGTCTTTTATTAATAAGGTCTCGAGTCGATAATTTAAACACTGATCTTCAATAAATCTGAAAGTATTTTTAAATTCGTCCTCTAAACGGTCGTCATTGATCTCATGACGCCAAGTAGCGAGCTTAATGAGCGCCTCGTACTCGGGTGTTTCTCGAAATGATTCAATTAATTGCGCTGTAGTAATGTCACTTTTTTGTAAAGCGCAATGTTGCAACCTAATAAGCAAGGCGATACCGGCAATATTCATTTGTGCTAAATCAGCTAAATAAGGCACTGTATTGGCTAATTTAGGGTGCTGAATTAGTAACCCAATTGCGCGACGCATTGGCGTAATTTTAAATTTTCGCTCAATCGCATGCTGCTGTTTAGGTGTTTTTAAGCGATTGTTTAACTGCTCTTTAGTGCGGCCTATTAATCGACCTAAGTGCTCTAATAAGTTTTCTTGATAAAACTGACTAGGGATTTTCTCAACCAACGGAAGCACAGCACTAAGAAGCTTAGCTTTACCTGCATCGGTAGTTAAATCAATCTCTTGGCTGAGTTTATTAAATAGCACTTTAGTAAAATCATCGGCTTGAGATAAACGTAGTTCAAACGCTTCTTTGCCTTCTTTTTGTACTAATGAATCGGGATCTTCACCGTCTGGTAAAAATACAAACAGTAGCGCTTTGCCATCATTTAAATAGGGCAGGGCATTTTCGAGTGCACGCCAAGCGGCATCTCGGCCAGCGCGGTCACCATCATAACAACAAATTACCCGGTCAGTGGCTCTAAACAATGTATGCATGTGTTCAGTGGTGGTGGCAGTACCAAGCGCAGCTACCGCATATTCAATACCTTGCTCGCTCAGTGCCACAACATCCATATAGCCTTCAACTATGAGTACATGGTCGAGCTTTTTATGCGCTTGTTTTGCTTCATATAATCCATATAGTTCAAAGCCTTTATGGAAGATACGGGTTTCTGGCGAGTTTAAATATTTAGGTCCTTGATCCGCTTGCATCACACGGCCACCAAAAGCAATAACACGACCACGTTTATCGCGAATAGGGAACATTAAGCGATCACGAAAGAAGTCAAATTGGCGGCCTGGGGTTTTCTCTGAGGCCAGCTTTAGCTCAACTAATTGCTCTTTTTGTGCTTTATTGCGGCCAAGTTGTTGGCAAAGGCCTTCCCATTCACTGGGGGCATAACCAATCATAAACTTTTTAACGGTTTCGCCACTTAGGCCTCGGCCTTTTACATAGTCTATTACGGTTGCTGAATTAGCATGATGTTTTAACTGGTGTTGATAAAAACGCGCACTATGGAGCATTAAATCGTAATCTGAGCGTTTTTGTTCTGCGGTACGCTCTGGGCCATTACTGGTGCCTTGCTCGCGGGGAACATCGAGATTTAGGATGCTTGCAAGTTCTTCAATGGCATCAACAAATTCAAGCTTGTCGTATTCCATAACAAATGAAATAGCGTTGCCGTTCGCACCACAACCAAAGCAATGATAAAACTGTTTGTCTTGAGATACGGTAAATGATGGGGATTTTTCGTTATGAAAAGGGCAACAGGCTTGGTAATCTTTGCCCGCTTTTTTTAAGCCAACTTTGGAGTCAATTAGCTCAACAATATCGGTTCTGGCAAGTAAATCATCTATAAAATTACGTGGGATCTTTCCAGCCATTAGTAAAGTGTAGTCCTGAGATAAATAGAAAATAAGGTGAACGAAATATCAGATAATTTAGTTCTACAATTTAGATTTGAACACAAATGCTATTTTTATTAAAGCGAAAAACGAAGAAACCGAGCACATGGCTCGGTTTGCTTAAATCATACATCTGTATGTGGGAGTATTAGGCAGTTAATCGTTGCTTAATTAAACCAGAGATCTTACCTAAATCGGCGCGACCTTCAGCTTTGCTTTTGATTATACCCATTACTTTACCCATATCTTGCATACCTGCTGCGTTAGTATCAGCAATAGCCGCATCAATAAGAGCTATGATTTCTTCTTCACTCAATTGTTGAGGTAAGAATTCTTCAAGAGCTGTAATCTCATTGGCTTCAATTTCGGCTAAATCTTCACGGCCAGCATCAGTATACTGAGTGTAAGAATCACGGCGTTGTTTAACAAGCTTCACTAATACTGCGGTAATACCGTCATCATCAAGTGTTATTTGCTCGTCAATTTCACGCTGCTTGATTGCAGCAAGCACCATACGAATTGGGTTAAGACGAGATTTGTCTTTCGCTCGCATCGCATCTTTTTGCGCATCTTTTAGCTTTATTAAAAGGCTCATTTATACAAGACCAATACTGATCAATATAATTTAACGCGACGTGCGTTATCGCGAGAAAGCTTCTTCATGTGACGCTTAACCGCTGCAGCTTTTTTACGCTTACGCTCAGCTGTTGGCTTTTCATAGTGCTCGCGACGACGAACTTCTGAAAGGATACCTGCTTTTTCACATGAACGCTTGAAGCGACGAAGTGCTACGTCAAACGGTTCGTTCTCTCTTACTTTAATTACTGGCATTAAAAATTCACCTACCTAAATAATGAGCGTTGCTCAAGTTGATCAAACAATGATCAAGTGGTTCAAAAATGGTGCAGTATTGTAATCCGAAGCCGCACCACATGTAAAGGATAAATATTGTCTGCTCCAAGTGGAAACAAAAAATATTTCTATGTTACTAATTTTACTGTAGTTCATAGAGGCGGCAAAATACTTGTCCCGCCGCTTTTTCTTTTAATAACAGCCAATTGCTAGGCGTTTGCAACGCACTCATCTCACTTTCTACTTCAACATAAATGAGGGCATTTTTACTTAGCCAGTCATTTTCAGTAAGTAAGTCACAGCATTTTTGGGCTAAACCTTGGCGAAAAGGTGGATCAATAAACACTAAGTTAAACTGTTGTTGCTGAGTATTGTTACTTAAATAAAGCAAACTGTCGGTGCAAATTACTTCAGCATTAGTGAGTTTTAACGTGTCAATATTAGTTTGTAATTGGTTGGCGGCTAGTTTATCCATCTCTAAAAAGCGTGCACTGAGAGCTAAACGAGAGAGTGCTTCAAAACCTAATCCACCGGAACCTGCAAAACAATCGAGTACTTTAGTATCGCGAGTATCTTGCATTAACCAGTTAAATACCGTTTCTTTGATACGATCTGTGGTTGGACGAAGACCTTGCACATCTTTTACTGGTAATTTACGGCCACGAAATTGCCCGCTGATGATCCTAATAACGCCATCGCTGGCTTTATTACTCACTTGTTTTTGTGGTGATTTATTTCTCATTTAGCTCACTAAAAAATGGTATCTAGAATCCAGCTCAGATAATATTGCAATCATATAGTAGCGTGTCATTTTTCAACTGCGCTAAAAGTGTTACTATGAGCATCTTAGACAATATGTTGTGGTTATTAGCGGCTGTGCTTTTAAAGCAATGCAGCGAATACACAAAGTATTACCGTTAGTTTATCAGATTTTTATAAGTGGTTATTAGCAAGTATGGCAAAAAAAAATAAATTCCTGTCTTGGTTTGGTTTTGGTAAGTCAGATAAAAACCAACAAGTAGAGCAGACCGCCCAAGAGGCCGATAACCAACAAGCGGAAGTTGAGCGCTTAGAACAACAGCGTATTGCCGCAGAGCAAGCTGAAGCTGAGCGTTTAGAGCAACAACGAATTGCTGCAGAAGAGGCGGAAGCTGAGCGCGCAGAGCAACAGCGCATTGCTGCAGAGCAAGCGGAAGCTGAGCGCTTAGAACAACAGCGCATTGTTGCAGAGCAAGCTGAAGCTGAGCGCTTAGAACAACAGCGCATTGTTGCAGAGCAAGCGGAAGCTGAGCGCTTAGAACAACAGCGCATTGTTGCAGAGCAAGCTGAAGCAGAGCGCTTAGAACAACAGCGCATTGTTGCAGAGCAAGCTGAGGCAGAGCGCTTAGAACAACAGCGTATTGCTGTAGAGCAAGCTGAGGCACGTGATGCTGAACGCCAAGCCATCACAGATGCTGAATTAGCAGCAACAGAACAAGCAGAACAACAACGCCGCGATGAAGCCGCTCGTTTAGTGCAGCAAGAAGAAGCAATGCTTTTAGAGCAAGAACGTATCGCAGCAGAGCAAGCCGAAGCTGAGCGTTTAGAGCAAGAGCGTATTGTTACTGAGCAAGCGGAAGCTGAGCGTTTAGAGCAAGAGCGTATTGCCGCGGAGCAAGCCGAAGCTGAACGTGTAGAGCAAGAGCGTATTGCTGCCGAGCAAGCCGAAGCTGAACGTGTAGAGCAAGAGCGTATTGCTGCCGAGCAAGCCGAAGCTGAACGTGTAGAGCAAGAGCGTATTGCTGCCGAGCAAGCCGAAGCTGAGCGTGTAGAGCAACAACGCATTGCCGCAGAACAGGCGGAAGCTGAACGTGTTGAACGCGAGCGTATTGCTGCAGAGCAAGCCGAAGCTGAACGTGTAGAGCGAGAGCGTATTGCTGCCGAGCAAGCCGAAGCTGAACGTGCAGAGCAACAACGCATTGCCACAGAGCAGGCCGAAGCTGAGCGTGTAGAGCAACAACGTATTGCTGCCGAAGAGGCGGAAGCTGAGCGTTTAGAGCAAGAGCGATTAACAGCCGAGCTTGCCAGCGAGGAAGCAAAAACAGCTGAAAAGCCTAAGAAAGAAGGGTTCTTTGCTCGTCTTAAAAAAGGCTTATTAAAAACCAAAGTAAACTTAGGTTCTGGCTTTGCATCGATTTTCACTGGTAAGAAAATTGATGATGAATTATTTGAAGATCTTGAAACTCAGCTATTAACAGCCGACTTAGGTGTTGATACCACCATGAAGCTGATCGATCGTTTGACTGATGCGGCTAACCGCAAACAGTTAAAGGATGGTGATGCATTATATGAGCTAATGAAGCAAGAAATGGCGGCGATGCTTAAAACGGCAGAACAGCCATTAGAAATTCCTGCTGATAAAAAACCATTTGTTATATTAATGGTGGGTGTTAATGGAGTTGGTAAAACAACGACCATTGGTAAACTTGCTAAGCAATTTCAGGATCAAGGTAAATCAGTCATGTTAGCTGCAGGTGATACTTTCCGTGCAGCTGCGGTTGAGCAATTACAAGTATGGGGCGAGCGTAATAAAATCCCAGTAATCGCACAGCACACCGGTGCTGATAGTGCCTCAGTGATATTTGATGCATTTCAAGCTGCCAAAGCGCGTAACGTTGATGTGTTAATTGCAGATACAGCTGGTCGCTTGCAAAATAAAGACAACTTGATGCAAGAGCTTGAAAAAATAGCCCGGGTGATGAAGAAAATTGATCCCGATGCACCGCATGAAGTGATGCTAACCATCGATGCAGGCACAGGGCAAAATGCAATTAGCCAAGTGAACTTATTTAATCAGTGTGTTGGCCTTACCGGTATTACATTGTCTAAGTTAGATGGTACAGCCAAAGGTGGGGTTATTTTTGCTGTCGCCGATAAATTTAATATTCCGATCCGCTATATTGGTGTTGGTGAAGGCATTGATGATTTACGTGAATTTAATAGTAATGACTTCATTGATGCGCTATTTAGCCAAGATGAGGACGAAGTTTAAATTTCAAAGGGGAGCTTGCTCCCTTTTCAGCTGTGGATGATTGATAACTAAAATGATAAATTTTCAGCAAGTCAGCAAAACATATCCCGGTGGTCACCGAGCACTGGAAAAAGTTAATTTCCATGTTAAACCGGGTGAATTGGCTTTTTTAACAGGTCACAGTGGTGCCGGTAAAAGTACCTTACTTAAACTCATTAGTTTAATGGAACGCCCGTCGGCGGGTCATGTTTTTATTAATGGCGTTGATTTAAATGCAGTAAAATCGCGGCAAATTCCTTATGTCCGCCGTGATATTGGTATCATATTTCAAAACCACCGTTTATTAGAGCGCCACACTATTTTTGATAATGTTGCCTTGCCGCTAATTATCGAAGGTACGCATCATAAGCAAATTGAAAAGCGTGTGCATGGCGCACTTGATAAAGTTGGCTTGCTAGATAAAGTAAAATGCCACCCTTCAACACTCTCTGGTGGTGAACAACAGCGAGTTGGGATTGCCCGGGCAATTGTAAACTCTCCGCCATTATTACTTGCAGATGAACCAACCGGTAACCTAGATCCTGAGCTTTCCATGGATATCTTGCGTTTGTTTGAAGAATTTAATAATCATGGCACTACAGTCTTAATTGCCACTCATGATTTAGGGCTGATCTCGCGAATGAAATACCGTAGCTTAACCTTAAAAGATGGTCGCATGAGTGAAGATCCATTGGCAGAGGCAACACTATGAGTTTGTTATTCAAAGGCCGAAAAAGCCAAAATGAACGAGTAAAAAAATCAGTTTTTGCAGCCGGCTATTTTTTTGTGCTGAATATATTTCGCCAAGGTGTATATAGCCTAGGGGAAATGTGGCGCACACCGATGGCGTCAATGATGACCATTGCGGTGTTGGGTTTAAGTTTAACCTTACCAGCGACCTTGTATTTAGTGGTTAAAAATGTGCAGCAGGTCAGCAGTGGCTTTGAAGAAGCTGCAGAGATTTCATTATTTGTAAAAGAATCCATGAGTGAACAAGAAACAAAAACGCTTGTTAAACGCTTAGCACTCTACCCAGAAATTGATAATGTCACTTTTATTTCTAAACAAAATGCGCTCATTGAATTTAAAGAAGTATCAGGGTTTGGCCAAGCACTTGAATATTTAGATAGCAATCCTCTGCCAGATGTTGTTATCGTCACGCCGACTTCTCGCCATCGTCAACCAAACGCCGCGCAAGCATTATTAAAAAAGCTTGAAGCAGAGCGTGAAGTTGATTTTGGTAAATTAGATATTGCCTGGCTTGAGCGCTTAAATGCATTATTAAGCCTGTTAAAAGAAAGCGTGATCACCATCGCGTTGTTATTACTGACTTCGGTAACTTTGATCATAGGCAACACTATTCGCTTATCAATTATGGATAAGAAAGAAGAGATCCAAGTGATGAAGCTAGTCGGTGCAACCAATACCTTTATTCATGCGCCATTTTTATGGACCGGCATTTGGTATGGCATTGTTGGTGGTTTGTTTGCTTTTATATGTGTGGCCCTCATGATGTGGTGGCTTGGATCTGCAGTCACCCAAGTCGCTGGAGTGTATCAAACTAACTTTAATTTAATCGGCTTAAGCTTAGGCGAATTTGGCGCGTTAGTGCTACTTGCAACCAGCTTAGGGTTTGTTGGCTCTTACTTATCTGTTAATCGATATATAAAAGAAATCGAACCCGATAAAGTGTAACAATTATTGTTTATAATCATTGATTAAGTTGGTTGTGGTGAATTGCTTTATCATAACCAACTGACCGCAAAGCTAGAATTCATCGCTTATTCAGGCGTTTAAAGTAGAATAAAAAACACTAAAAAACCACTTGCTTCAATCGAAAAAAAGTTTTACATTGAAGTTAGCACTCTAAGTGAAAGAGTGCTAAGATGGTTTCAAATGTTTATCACTGAGGTGAAAAAATGAGTAAAGATTTATACGCAATGGCACTCACAGTTGGACAGCAAAGCGCAAGTGTGGACGGCTACCTTCAAGCGGTAAGCACTATACCTATGCTAGGTGCTGAGCAAGAAAAAGAGTTAGCGACTCGCTTACAGGAAGATGGCGATCTTAACGCTGCAAAGCAACTCATCATGTCTCACCTTCGTTTTGTTGCACATATAGCTAAAGGTTACTCAGGTTACGGTCTACCGCAAGCTGATTTGATTCAAGAAGGCAATATCGGCCTGATGAAAGCAGTAAAACGTTTTGACCCATCAGTGGGCGTACGTTTGGTTTCATTTGCAGTGCATTGGATCAAAGCCGAAATACACGAATTTGTACTTAAAAACTGGCGCATTGTTAAAGTTGCGACCACTAAAGCGCAACGCAAATTGTTTTTTAATCTTCGTAAAAACAAAAAACGTTTAGGTTGGTTTAACCAAGCTGAAGTTGCTACCGTAGCGAGTGAGCTAGGTGTGAGTGAAAAAGAAGTTCGTGAAATGGAATCGCGCATGAGCGGCCAAGACATGGGCTTTGATTTAACCGGTGACGACAGCGATGACGCACCAACTAGTACCTATTCGCCTGTGCAATACTTAACTGATGGCAGTAATGATTTAGCTGAAGAAGTTGAACAGCAACAATATCAAGAGCAATCTCATACACGTTTATTTAGTGCGTTAAAAACCCTAGATGAACGTTCACAAGACATTGTTAGTGCTCGTTGGTTATCAGACGATAAAGCAACACTGCAAGAACTGGCTGAAAAATACAGCGTATCTGCAGAGCGTGTTCGTCAACTTGAAAAAACAGCGATGAAAAAGTTACAAGCTGCAATGAGTTAATCACAGTTTTACAAAATTATTAAAAGCCCTGCATGAAAATGCGGGGCTTTTTGCGTTTAGGGAAGCTATAAGTTTTAAGCGATAAGTCATAAGTAGCAAAAATAATATGGATTTCATACAGGGCGACTGCTCCGTCGTCACGGCTATTACTTTTGCTTAATTTAATATAATGACTAGGGTCTGTTGATCTTTCAAGGTTGAATTTGCAGCAGTCTGTTTGGTATTTAGGCAAGGCAGAGTCTATGTGGTGTGGTTATTCCCCATAAATAGGCTATAACGCAGCATCAATGCCAAACAGGCGCTGCCCGAAGGGTTCTGCCTAGGGGCAATTAACTCTTTGTTACTCGATTTTTACTTAGCCCACTAGGTTACAAACCTCGCGCCGCGATTAAATTGCCCCTAGTTTGAACAAATATTAATCCGCAAAGGTCAACAGACCCTAGGCGTTACAATTATTTTAAATAAAAATATACCTGCAGTATTTATACCGTGCTATTTATTTACACTCGTTAGGTTATTAATTTAAGTTTTACATTGAATTAATAATGATTCTTTTTATATTCACTTAAATCACTGATTTTAATTTATTATTCAAATCTTGTATGCGAAAATAGAACAAGATTGAGAATTGTCTCTCAATTCATACTCTAAATTAAGCTAACCCCAAGCTGTATTTATATCCGTATTTCAATTTAATTAAAGTCAGTATTAGCACTCAATATGAATTCATATTCACTAAAGAAAAAAATATTATTATCGGTTGTTCTCGCCCTCGTAATTGTTGTTGTATTATTGTCATGGTATAGCTACTCCACGCAAAAAGCGTTGTTACTGCAAAACAGTGTTGATAGTGTGAGGCAAGCAGGTAAACAGCAAGCCGCGCGTATCGAAGCATGGTTAACCGATCGTCAGCGAGTGATCGCTTCTGTCGCCACTAAAGTTGAAGGTGATACGCTTAATGCATTGCAGCAAGCACAGGTATCTGGCGATTTTCAATTAACCTATTTTGGTAACCGCGACGGGCTGATGGTGGACTCTGATCCCAGCATTGACCGCTCAGGTTATGATCCTAGAACACGTCCTTGGTATCAGCAGTCACAGCAAGCTCGTAGCAGCATAATTACCAAGCCTTATTTGGATGTTGCCTTTAATCTATTGGTCGTTACCATAGCTCATCCAGCGCGTAATGGTGTGGTTGGCGGTGATGTGTCAATTGCGAGTATTGTCGATAGCGTTAGCAATATGTCTCTACCGGCAAACGGTTATGCCATCATGATGCATGAAGACGGTACTGTGATCGCCTATAAAGACTCAAGTAAATTGATGGGTAAAATCACCAATATTGAGACTAAATTAAGCAGCCGACTAATAGAATCAAGTAGCCAAACAGGCCAACTTACGCCTGTTTATTTTGAAACTGAAGCTCGGGATAAGCTAATTTGGAGTGAAAAAATCCCCAATACAGATTGGCAGCTAGTTTTTGTACTCGACAAACAAACGTTAGAGGCACCATTAGTTAGCTTGATGGTCACCCAGTTAGGACTGGCAACGTTAGCACTGATCATTAGTGTATTATCTATTTCTTGGTTGTTAAGTTTGTTACTAAGGCCACTAAGTCGCGTGTCGCAAGCGTTATCTCGTATTGCTGCAGGCAATGGTGATTTAACTCAGCGTATTACAGTCGACAGCCAAGACGAAGTCGGCATGTTAGCTGATAGCTTTAATAGTTTTGTAAGTAGTCAACATCAGCTGATCAGTCATATTCGTCAACTAGCGACTGATCTAGACTCAGATGCAGAGAAAAGTCTGTTAACCAATCAATCAAGCGTTAATGAACTACAGCGCCAACAGCAAGAAGTTACAATGGTTGCTACCGCAGTTACAGAGATGTCCAGTGCTACTCATGAAATTGCAGCTAACGCTGAAAATACCGCTGCTGCATCCCAGCAATCGGCGCAAAGCAGTATTCAGGGGAAAAGCTTAGTTGATAAAACCAGAACCACGATTAACTCATTGGCATCAGAAATTGATGAAACCACAGTTGTGATCAGTGAGCTGAGCCTGCATGCACAAGCAATCTCAAGTATTTTAACGACGATTCAGGAGATTGCAGAGCAAACTAATTTACTGGCATTAAATGCTGCGATTGAAGCGGCGCGTGCCGGCGAGCAAGGCCGTGGTTTTGCTGTTGTCGCAGACGAAGTTCGCGTGTTATCACATCGTACTCAAAACTCTACCGCAGAGATTTATACCACGATTGAAACGTTGCAAAATACCACTAAAAAAGCGGTTAGCTTGATGGATAGCAGTAAAAGTTTAGCTAATAACAGTGTTCACGACGTCAACGCCGCAGCACAAGCTTTAGAAGAAATTACTCACGCAGTGAATGAGATTTCCGACATGGCAGGGCACATTGCAGTCGCAGCTGAGGAGCAAACTCAAGTAACAAATGAGATAACCCGAAATACGGTCGCAATTAAAGATGTCACTGATGAAATCACGGCATCAGCAACAACGCATTTAAGCCAAGCAAAGGTACTGAAAGACCGCGCCACTGACTTAAATGAAAAAGTCGCCACCTTTATCCTGTAGTTTGACGTTATAGCTAGTAGGGCAGATATAGCCCTGCTAGCTTCTTTTTAGTTTTTAGTTTTTAGTTTTAAGTGGTAAGTTTTAAGCCATAAGTGACAAACGCAGCCACCACTATCTTCTTGTCCTCTTGCGAAACATTATAGAAAAAGAACTTTAAGTTAATTATTCACAAATAGGTTAGAGGCGCCGCGCTTTAGAGTTATCAACATAGGTTGGTTTGAGCGCAGCGAAATCCAACTAAAAATATCCAAACCTATAAACTACAAAGTTTTGACTTATCGACTGTCTTGAATGTGCCAACAGCGGACGTTAACACCCACCTTTTATTAGTTTGCTAAAACTTTGTAGCAAAGGAAACCGAGCATTGTCCGTTCAAGCAACTTGTTATACAACTATCTATTTTGCAAATATACATTAAGTCCTGTATGCACAATTAAATAGCCATCTTTATTCAAGTTATATTCACCAGCATCTTTTTTAGATGTTTTATGCCTAAACTTCACAAAACCGTTATCTCTTTCAATAGTACCAATTAGCGACCTTGCAAATAAATCATCAAGTAGATTTTCTGCACTTGGAATATCACAATTTTTTTTAATTATATTTACTGCTTGAAAATATGTGCAGTTATATTGTCTATGTATTTCTCTCAATGAATCAAAGATATTTTGTATTTGAACAGGGGTATAAAATGAAGATAGTTCATTACTAAGCTCTTTAACTAATTCCGATGCATACTGACCTAATAAACTATTAACACTATGCTTTGTAAGAGGTAATGAATATCTGCCAGTCTCTAAAGGTTTAAAAAATAATATGAGATCTCTAGGTCTTAGATAAGTATGGTCACATATATATTTAAAGCTGCTTTTAGGATGAAAACTATCTGAAACAAGGCTTTCCCAAGCAGATTGCTTTTTCATTTTTATCCCAGCTACTTCGAAGGCATTTTTTGCTCTTTTTTCAATTAACTTCTTAAGGCCTAATTCGTTTTCTTTATGCTTGCTAAGATATTCTTCTTGATACCAATCTAAGCTTACAGAATAAGATGAAAATATCTTTGCGATATCGGCTCCCATAGGAGATAACAACCTTTCAACGTCATCTCTAATTAGAATTATCGCTTTTGCTGAAGTGTGATTTTTTGCAAAAACGTTGTTGTTAACATATTTAGCTGTACGTAACAGGTTTATAACGGTATCAACAGACTCAGGGTTATCTGAATTAAAACCGATATCTAAGTCATCGAAAAATACTACGTATGAATTTTCATTATCCACGTTGGCATTTGAGGATAGAACACTTACTACAACCTTCTCTAGATGAGGAAGTAGCTTGTAATAAGGCGCCCTAGATTCCTTAATCTGAATATCTTGACCATACTTCCCTTTGAAAAACCGTTTAAATTGTTCAATGCTAACTTCAAATTTATGCTTTTTGATTAACTCTATTATTTCACCTTTATCTATATCAATATATCCAGAGTTTTTTTTCAAAAATTCTTTTAATAATTTAAATTGAGTTGATTGATTTGCGGCTTCATTATTAAAGAACAATGTGAGGATATGAGTGTATATCAGCCATTTAAACAAATGTTCTTTACTGTTTTGTTCTTGCCCTTCGACGTGCCCTAGTTGAACAAGAGCTTCCATACTTACAGTATCTTGCCTAATAAACGAGGTAAATAAGTTAGCTTCATCTTGAGATAAGGCGTGAGCATACTCGGCGAAAGCACTTTTACCACAACCCTTTCTTCCTACAACAATAAATTTTTCATTCGATAATTCGGTAAATAAATTATGGTGATCTTGATAAACATTATGCAGCATTACTTTCGATGTAGGTAACGACTCTGCCTCTGCTTCAGGGGATCCGAGAAAAAGGGCTCCTGAGCTCTTTTTACTAAAACTTTTAAATACCATTTAAACCTTCTAATTTTCGAAATAATGAGTAGATTGGGTAGTTGTATAACAACTTTATCAGAGAACACTTTTCGTTTTTTAGCGCGAAAACATCCTTATTTTGTTAACTTATATTAATAACAAATAGTGTAAGTTATTACCAGCTATAAATATAATGCTTACTGTATCTTATTTAAACATTTGGAAAGGGGAAAGTTTCCTCTTATTATTACTAAGATAAAGACGACTCATCTGAATGACTGGTTATCGCTCGAAGCCGTCACTCAATTTTATTCTTACATTGTTGGGTTTCGTTGCTCTCAACCACAACCTACGGTAGTTAATTTAACGACGGACTATTCTGTTTTCCTAGAACCTCGCTCCTTTTCCCTTGCAACTTGTCGCTTACCTCGCACTAACCCCTTTATGCTCAGCTTGTGCGAGTTGTATATATTTTCGCTCTACCAGCTGCGATAGCGGCACGAGTTCAAAACCTTGTTGTTCAAGTTCGGGTAGCATGCGCTGTAAAAATTCAATGGTTTCAGGGTAAGGGTGGGCAATCGCGATGGCGAAGTTATAACGTTCGGCTTTATACTTTAGTTCGTTGAGGCGAAATTGTAACTGTTTCTCATTGGGAATATTATCTAAAAACACATGGCGGCCGACATTTTCAACGCCATATAAGTTGGCAACATTTTGCGCTTGGCTTAAGCCAGTAGTGCGGCTATCTAAAAAGTACAGGTTGCGCTTTTTCAGCACCTCCATAGTCCATTTCATGGGCAGGCTTTCTTGAGTAAGTGCTGAGCCCATATGATTATTTACACCTTTCACCTGAGGTAAGGTTGCAAGCGCATTGCCGAGGGTGATTTGTAATTGTTCTTTGCTCATATCGCTGGTAAGTGCGCCGGGGCCTAGTGCTTTACTGTTATCCAGTGCTTGCATGGGAATATGTAGCAGTAATTCTTTATTTGATTTACTGGCTAAGCGCGCAAAAATTTGCGAATACGGGGTATGAGGCAAAATCGAGAACGATATTTTACCTGGTAAATTTAGGATTTCGAGGTCGCGTTGATGGTTGCCAATATCATCAATTACAATCGCTATTTGCTTATTTGCGGCAAGCGTAGGCAAGCTAAAAAAAAGCCAGAACAACCAAGTTAATTTTTTCACGTTTATAATTTTTATTATCTTTTTTATAGTGAGCTAAAAGCTTTATTTCATAGTTATTTATAGTGAGCTAAAAGCTTTATTTCATAGTTAATAGCTGCTGTGCTTTTAATAACAGTGGATCAGCTGAGTCTGTGCGTGACCATAGCTGATCGTCATTTCCTTGTTCGTTTTTTATTATAACTACTTTATCAATTTGCGAAAGGGTTGATTGATTAATCGCCACATCAGGGGTTACGCCAATGCCATCAATTGATTGTCCTGAGGGGGTAAAGTATTTTGCAGTGGTTAGTTTTAGTGCTGTATTACCATTGCCTAATGGGATCAGAGACTGCACAGAGCCTTTGCCAAATGATTGGCTGCCAATTAGTGTGGCACGGTGATTGTCTTTAAGTGCAGCGGCTAAAATCTCTGCTGCTGAGGCCGAGTTTTCATTAATAAGTACCACGATTGGCGCACCATTTAAAATATCACCTTTTTTGGCGCGAAAGTGCTGGTTTGCATCATAAAAGCGACCTTTGGTGGTGACTATGGTGCCACTTTGTAAAAACAGATCCGATACCGCTACAGCACTTTGTAATGTGCCGCCTGGATTGTCGCGTAAATCGAGCACTAAGCCTGTAAGTGGATTACCGTAATGGCTTTGCAGTGCTGTTATTTGCCGCGCAACATCATGCAAGGTGTGATTGGTAAAACTATTTATTGCCAAATAACCAATACCAAACTCTGATAATGAACTGGTGACACTCTCTAAGTTAATTTCTGATCTAGTCAGAGTAAAATAAATGGCTTGTGGTGAATTACCTCGTTCAATCGTTAAGGTAACCGTTGCTGTGTCACTCGCTTTAATCATTTGTGCAACTTGATTGATGTCTTTATGTGCGACCGTTTGCTGATTAACGGCAAGTAGCACATCATTCATTTGTACTCCGGCAATGGCTGCGGGAGAATCTTTGATCGTATTTACAATAATAATTTTTTGTTGTTGCTGTTTTACTTCAATCCCAAGGCCTGTATAGCGGCCGTTAGTGCTGCTAAATAGCGCTTCTAACTCGTGTTCATCAAGGTACTTAGAGTATGGGTCTAGCTGTGCAAGCAGGGCTTCAAATTGTTGGCTGCTTTCAAAGCTTTGTTGTAAAGCTAAGTCTTCAACATAATAGGCATGGATATTAAAGAGGATTTCGTTTTTTTGTTGGCTTTTTAAATCGCCCACCGAGGTCACTGCAAAGCAATTAAAACTCAGGCACAAAAAAACGCTAACGAGTAATAAATAGCTTATTAGAATGCGATTAAAAACAGGGTATTGTAACCGCTGTATTTGTAATTGTGTATTTAGCATCAGCTGCTCCCAGTGGGGTGCAGCTGTTTAATCAATTAAATGCGTCTGCACCATGTTACAGGATTTACTGCGCGTCCTTTGTGGCGTATTTCAAAGTATAGACCAGAATTTGCTTGTCCGCCGCTTTGACCAACTAAAGCGATAATATCGCCTTGGCGTACTATATCACCTACGTCTTTTAGTAAGGTTTGAGTATGGCCGTATAAACTCATAAAGCCTTCACCGTGGTCAATAACAATAACCCAGCCGTAGCCTTTTAACCAATCAGCAAACACGACTTGACCGTTGTGGACGCTATGCACATTATTGCCTTCATTAGCGCCAATTAATACGCCTTTCCAGTCAATACCACCGTGCTTATGTTGGCCGAAGCTGTGCTCAATTTTACCTTTTGTTGGCCAGTTTAATTTACCTTTACTGGCTGATAGGCCCAGCAACTCAACCTTTTTAGTTTTTTCTTTTTCAAGTTCTTGCAAGGTAGCTACTAGGGTTTTTTCATTATCTTTTAAGTAATCAATTGAGTTTTTGGTTGAGCTAAGCTTGGTTTTTAATTCACTGATGTTGGCTTTTCGTTGTTGTTGCGCTGCAATGAGTGCTTGATGACGATTGGCTTGCTCTTTATGGAGCACAACTAAGTGTTGCTTGGTTTTTTCAAGTTCGGTTTGTACATCCGCTATTTCAATCAGGAGTGCTTTTAACTCATCAATTTGCTCAATACGCGCTTTGTTGAGGTAATTATAATAACTTAAGGTGCGTTCAACCTGTGCAGTATTTTCTTGATTTAATAGCATTTTAGAGTAGTCATGTCCGCCAGACATATAGGCACTTTTAATTTGTGCGGCGAGTGCATGTTGCTGCTCTAGGCGTTTTTCCTCAAGTGCTTCAGCTTGCTGCTGTTGCTGCTGTTGTTGTTTTTCAGTATCGCGAATTGATTGCTCGGCAATATTCAGTGCCTTGGCATTTTTTGCGATCTCGAGTTCGTGCTGTTGCAGGTTCTTTTGCGATTTTTCGATGTCTTTACGCTGGGCGGCAAGTTCAGCTTGGCTTTGCTTTAATGCTGTTTGGATTTCGCTGAGATCTTTTTTAGTACGATCTTCATTAGCGACGGCAGGGGCCGTCACTAATGAAGTGAGTATTAACGCAGTAACAACGAGCGTACTAAAAATTAATGGGTTAATACTTTTGTTCATGGTTTATTTCAATGTCATGATTGGTGTGCCAGTCATCTCGCTTGGTTGTTCCATGCCCATTAAGTGCAACATGGTTGGCGCAACATCACTGAGGGCTTTGCCTTCGCTTGGTGTTGCATCACGACCAACATAAATGAAATGAACCGGTTCACTGGTGTGTGCGGTATGCGCTTGGCCAGTTTTAAGGTTAGCCATTTGTTCAGCATTGCCGTGATCAGCTGTAATTAATGCTTCACCACCAAATTCTTCAAGGGCAGCAACAACACGACCAATACATTGATCGACTGCTTCACAGGCTTTTACTGCGGCTTCAAATACACCTGAGTGACCGACCATATCGCCATTTGGATAGTTACAAATAATTGCATCGTATTTACCGCTTTTAATCGCTTCGACGAGTTTATCGGTGAGCATTTCTGAATTCATTTCAGGTTGTAAATCGTAGGTCGCAACTTGTGGTGATGGGATCAGCTCGCGGGTTTCACCTTCAAATTCATCTTCACGTCCGCCACTAAAGAAAAACGTCACATGTGCATATTTTTCAGTTTCAGAAATACGTAGCTGTGTTTTATGGTGTTTTTCAAACCATTCACCCAATACATTAGTCAAAGGGACTGTGGCAAAGGCTGCTGGTGCGTCGATGTCTGCTGCGTATTCGGTCAACATAACAAAGCCGCTTAGTGCGGGGGCTTTTTTCTTGGCGAAACCGTCAAAGTCTTTATCAACAAATGCGCGGGTCATTTCACGAGCACGGTCGGCTCTAAAGTTTAAGAAAATAACCGTATCACCGTCATTAATTTGTACTGCGTCTTGGCCTTGTGCTGCTATGGTAGTTGCAGCAACAAACTCATCGTTTTCATCACGTTCGTAAGCCGCAGCTAATGCATCAACACCATTTTCGTAGCTATGTTGTGCGATCCCACTGACCATTAGGTCGTAGGCTTGCTCTACTCGGTTCCAGCGATTATCGCGGTCCATTGCATAGTAGCGCCCAATGATTGATGCTAAGCGACCACAGTTTAATTTGCTAAACAGCGCTTCAATACGTTCAATTGACGTTTTTGCGCTACGTGGTGGAGTGTCTCGGCCATCTAAAAATGCATGAAAATACACTTCTTTAGCACCGCGCGCTGCAGCTAATTCAATTGCAGCTACAATATGATCTTCATGACTATGCACACCACCTGGGCTTAATAAACCCATTAAATGCACCGCTTTATCAGCATTCACTGCTTTATCAATGTTTTCAACTAGTGTTGGATTATGTGCAAACTCACCGTCGTTTATTGCTTTAGTGATACGGGTGAAATCTTGATAAACCACACGGCCAGCACCTAAGTTGACGTGGCCTACTTCTGAGTTGCCCATTTGCCCATCAGGAAGACCAACATCTAAACCTGATGCAGAAATTAGGGTGTGCGGGCGAGTTGCCCAAAGTTCGTCTAAAACAGGGGTATTTGCCGCTAAAATTGCGTTGCTTTGGGTATCTTCACGGTATCCCCAACCATCTAAAATCATTAATACGAGAGGTTTTTTATGTTGTGTCATTTTTGTTCCTGAAAATTAGCTCCTGCTTAGCCTTAGCATACCGTGTTTTGTGGTTATGATCAGCAATCAAAGGGACATATTAAAATATTTCACTCTCTGGTAATTTCTAATCAAGCACGTATACTTGCGTGGCTAGGGCATTGCCCTTACGTTTAACCCCAGTGCTACAGGCGCGGGACAATTTTCATAGTGGAAGACGCATGGATCAATATATTGAATTTGTCGGTAATCATCCGATATTAAGTTTAGCTTGGGTTGCTTTAGTTGCACTCATCGTGGGCGGCTGGTTTAAAAGTAAGTTTTCAGCAATTCGTCAAATAAATCCGCAACAATTAACGTTATTAATTAACCGTGAAGACGGTGTCGTTGTAGATATACGCGCACAAAAAGAATTTAATAATGGCCGTATTGCAGGCGCTGAGCATATTAGCCCTGAAAAAGCGAAACAATCTGACTTCTCAAGCCTTGAAAAGTCTAAGAGTAAACCCATTATATTGGTATGTACCACAGGCATGACAGCCTCAGGTATCGCAACTGCTATGCATAAAGCTGGTTTTGAATCAGTTTATGTTTTATCTGGTGGTATGGGTGCATGGCAAAGTGCTGGTCTACCAACGACAACAGGTCGCTAATTAAGTTAGTTAGGCCGATAGAGGAATTGTTATGAGTAATGTTGTTCTTTATACCAAAGCGTATTGCCCTTTTTGTCAGCGTGCTTTAGCGTTGCTAACAAATAAAGGTGTGCAATTTACAAATATCGACATTGGTGTACAGCCTGAATTACGTGACGAAATGATCGCCAAAGCAGGTGGCGCGAGCACAGTACCGCAAATTTTTATTAATGATGAGCATATCGGCGGTTGTGACGACATGATGGCGATTGAAGCCCAAGGCAAACTTGACGCTAAGTTAAACGCTTAAGCATTTATTATAAAAACGATTAAAAGTTAGGAATTATCATGAACGAAGAAAATCAGAACGTAGCAGCACAAGAAGAAACTGGCGCACAATTTACGATCCAACGTATTTACACAAAAGACGTGTCTTTTGAAACGCCTAATTCACCTGCTATTTTCCAAAAAGAATGGACACCAGAAGTTAAGCTTGACCTTGATACACGTTCTAATAAATTAGACGAAGGCGTGTTTGAAGTAGTATTAGCACTGACTGTTACAGCTTCTATCGGTGAAGAAACGGCTTTTTTATGTGAAATTCAACAAGCGGGTATTTTCACTATCGCTGAAGTTGAAGAAGTACAACTTGCACACATGCTTGGCGCATTCTGCCCGAACGTATTGTTCCCGTACGCACGTGAAGCGGTATCTAACTTAGTTAACCGTGGTACATTCCCACAGCTTAACCTTGCACCTGTGAACTTTGATGCGTTATTTGCTCAATACATGCAGCAACGTGCAGCGCAAGCTGAACAGGCAACTGCAGACGCATAACTTATGAGTACAGCCAATTCAGCTGTTACTGTATTAGGGGCGGGGTCTTATGGCACCGCCCTTGCTATTTGTTTAGCCCGAAACGGTCACCAAGTGACACTTTGGGGTCGCAATAGCGATGACGTTGCCACGCTTGCAGCTGAGCGGAAAAATCAACGTTACCTACCTGATGTCACTTTTCCTGACACTTTACACCTTGAAGCCGACTTACACACCGCAGTAACTGCAAGCCAAGTGATCTTGGTTGTTGTGCCAAGTCATGCATTTGGCGATACGCTACAGCAAATTAAGCCTTCATTACTTGAAGGGGCACAAGTTGCATGGGCCACCAAAGGGCTTGAACCAGATACAGGCCGACTTTTGCAAGAGGTTGCACAGCAAGAATTAGGTGATGATGTGCCACTTGCGGTCGTATCAGGCCCTACATTTGCTAAAGAAATGGCGATGGGTTTACCTACTGCAATTTCAGTGTCGTCAACATCAACAGCCTTTGCAAAACAGTTAGCTGAACTATTGCATTGTGGTCGCTCATTTAGGGTCTATAACAATAATGATTTTATTGGTATTCAGCTCGGTGGCGCGGTTAAAAATGTGATTGCGATTGGCGCTGGTATGTCTGACGGCTTTGGTTTTGGTGCTAATGCGCGGACAGCATTGATCACCCGTGGTTTAGCTGAGTTATGCCGGTTAGGCTGCGCGCTTGGTGCTAAGTCAGAAACCTTTATGGGCATGGCTGGGCTGGGAGATTTGATCCTAACGTGCACCGATAATCAGTCTCGTAACCGTCGTTTTGGTTTAGCACTGGGTAAAGGTGAAAAGGTAGAGCAGGCGATAGCATCAATTGGTCAAGTGGTCGAAGGTTATCGCAACACCAAAGAAGTCTATTTACTTGCACAACGTACTGGTATCGAAATGCCGATCACTGAGCAAATCTATCAGGTACTTTATGAAAATAAAGACGTGAAAGAAGCCGCGATGGCTTTATTAGGTCGCGAGCAAAAATCAGAGTAACAGTGCCTTGTAGCTGCCAGCGTTTATGGGTTTGTATAAACGCTGGTAGTTAATCTTATAACTAACAAGGTACTTAGTCATTCATCAAATTAGATTGTTTTCTCAGGTTGTTTTTTTCGAGATAAGTAGCTACCTTTTCAGCACAAAGCGGACGACTATAATAATAGCCTTGCATCGTATTACAGCCCATAACATGCAGCATATAAGCCTGCTCTTTAGTTTCAACTCCTTCGGCAACAACATCGATATGTAAGTATTTAGCGAGGCGAATAATTGTCGCGGTAATATTACGATCCTGCTCACTATCGACAATATCTTTAATAAAAGAGCGATCAATTTTTAAAGTATCGATTGGAAAACGTTTTAAATAACCCAATGATGAATGACCAGTACCAAAGTCATCCAGCGCAATGGTAAAGCCAAATGCTTTTAAGCGGTTCATTTGCTGTTGGGCAAATTCAGGGTTATCCATCATGGCACTTTCGGTTATTTCTAACTCAACACAGCGTGCAGGCACATCATAGTTTGTTAAACACTCAGTGAGGGTTTCGACTAAACTACTTTGCTGAAAGTGCAGAGCCGAAATATTAATTGCCACTTTACCAAAACTTACTCCTTCATTACGCCATAACTCTAGTTGTTTAAATAGCTGCTTCATTAGCAATAAAGTGAGTGGAATAATTGCGCCATTTTGTTCTGCAAGGGGGATAAATTCAGCCGGGCTAATGATGCTGCCATCAACTTGCGGCCAACGCACTAAGGCTTCAAAACCATGTATTTGATCTTTATCTGCGTTATATTTTACTTGGTAAAATAATTGAAAGTCCTGATGTTCGATTGCCCGAAAAAGTGCGCTTTCTTTACTAAGTTCATTCATATCAATTGTGTGTTTAGATTTATCAAAAAATTGATAATTATTATGACCTATCTTTTTAGCGTGATTGAGCGCACTATTGGCGCTGCGCATCAGTGCTTCGCTGTTATAACCGTTTTCTGGGTACCCGGCGATACCACAACAGGCAGAAATAAAGCTCTCTATACCCTCAAGCATAAACGGTGTTTGGAATTGTTTAAGGATATTATCGGCCAGTTTTTTGGCGAAAAAGACGGACATGCCTGAATATAAATAGGGCGGTACGAGTATAGCAAATTCATCTCCCCCTAAGCGGGCCAAGGTATAACCAGAATCAAGATTACGAGTGAGTCTGCCCGCAACTTCTTTTAATAGTTCATCACCGATTGCGTGACCAAGGGATTCGTTAATTTTATTAAAATTGTCTAAATCTATAAAAATAATCAGTAAATTAGGGAAGTTGTTATTACAGCTGGCAATTGCCTTATTTACAGATTCAATAAAAATAGTGCGATTGGAAAGCCCAGTGACAGAATCTCGAGTGGTTAATTTAAGCATCGCACGTTCATTATTCTTACGTGCAGTTACATCTGAAAATAACCCAATATAATGCGCGCTACTAGTACGTAGGTTAGGGGTTTTTACTTTGGTTATCGATAAATCTAAGGCATAGGGTTGCCCGTCTTTACGCACATTCCAAATTTCACCAGACCAATAACCATCAACCTCTAGATCATTATAAATGAGGCTTTCTAATTTTTTATCGCGACCGTTTACAGTAAATGCTTTTGGTTTTTTACCCACTACATCAGCAAGAGTAAAGCCACAAATAGTTGTAAATGCTTGGTTTATGTTCGTGATTTGAAACTGCTCATTGGCGATCCAAATGGCATCTTTTGATTGCGTCATTAACGCGTTGACCAAATTATGCTTAGCACCACTTTTTAATCTATAAACAATTAACAGCAGTAAAATAGCAAAAATAGCCGCTAAAACGAGGTGGTTGATCCAGTGAGGGAAGGCAAAAGCCGTTTGTTTAATCATTAACACTAACGGCTCGTTATTTACTTGATTAAGGTTTTTAACTTCAAGATAAATATTCTTTGCATTACTAGCCAGAGACAGCATGGTCTGAGCATTCGGCAGTGCTAGCCAATCGCCATTGGGATCGAGTCGGTAATTGAGCTGCATAGGTAAGAGGCCATTACTGCTAAACCAAACAGAGATGCCTTTTAGCGGTTGGCTGGTATTTACTGCGTTGGTTGCTAAGTGGTAATAGTCTTGGTCTTGCTCTTGATAGTGTAAAGTCAGATGACTGATTAAAAAAGAGCTGTTTTGAGGTGGTACTTGTGTTGAATGCACTTCTAATAAAGTATTACCCGTTGGCGCAAACAACATTATTTTATCACGGTAGCTAACGCTAAAGAGTGATTTTGGAAGTTGCTCATAACTAATAGAATCATCAATATAAGCGGCAATACTATGAGTGGCATTTTCAACCCATAGGTTAGTGCTGGGTTTGTAGAGTTTTATCGCTTGAGAATCAACTATCCACAAAGCATTTTGTGGTGCTTCGTAAATGGCTGTGGTGTTAAATGTACTTACTTTATCAAAATTTATCTCAAGTGTTATTTGCTGAGAATTTTCAGGTGCTTGCCATTGGCTCTGCCATAAGCCGTTACTTGTCGCAAGCCAAAGCCTTGAAGAGTTGCGTTGATAATACATAGCATTGATCTGCCCGAGGGCTTCAGTTTCAAGCTCAAGGGCGGTGAGCTGTTGTTTAGCAATATAAAATAATTGCTCACCATCACTTGCGAGATATTGCTCGTCATTAAGGGATGTTAAAGCATTAATGTTACTAATTGGTAGTGTTTGGCTTTGTTGCTGCGTCGCAAAATCATATTTTATTAATTGCTTTTTGGTTGCTACCCACAGTGTTGTTGGGGCAGTTGAATGCAGCGCAGCAACTTGATCCTTTATTAATAAATCAAAAGTGAGGTTGCGGGCACTGTATAAATATAAACCAGTGTCGGTTGCAACAGCCCATTTGTCTTCGCGCAGATAAGCGATGGTAATAATTTTTTTATGTTGTGTAAAATTACCTAACTGTTCCAACATGTCAAAGTATTGCTGCATACGCGGAGCAGGATTATCGGTGATAGGAGTTGTGATAATTTGCATTACAGGGAGCTTTAGCCAGCTTTTAGTGGCAGTTTGCAGCCACAGTTGTTGGTTGTTTTGTTTAATTGATAAAAAGCGTGCAGGAGCACTATAAAATAAAGGATTAGTGTTTTTGCTCGTTAAATCATGTTTATAAGCGCGATTTTTATGCAAATAATAAAGCTGATCATCAAAGTAATTTAGTTGTTGAACATGCGCATGCTGGAGTTTTATTTCTTGCATAGAGTGCGCGTTGTTAAACAGGTAATGTTGGTCGTTATTGGTATTGATAAGGATCGCTGCTGAGGTTTGACTTGGACTCAATTGCGCGATAGGCGCGGGGACGATAAGCTGAGCTGTAATTGCATTACTTGCTAAATCAAAGTGACTAACTAAATTACTACCTGAATGTAGCCATAGGCTGTTGTTAAATCCCAATGCGAGTTCGACGATCTGCTCTGAAAAGGCGAATGGAGAATAGATTTTTTCGTCTTTTATAGTGTGGATCTGACCTTGGTACAGAAAGTAAAAGCCGAGCTCGGTGGTTAATATCGGCTGTTTTAGCGGTGTTGCTGTTAGTTGAATTAACTGGTTGTTAATTAAGTTTATTAAACTCAGCCCTTGCTCAGTGTTAATTAATAACCAGGATTTATAAGTAGCTACTTGTAAAATGGCTTGATTCGCAAATGATGAAAAAGGTGGTGCTTGGCCACTAAAAAGATGCACCGAGTCGTAATTAAACAGCCCTTTATTGGTAGCGAGCCAAAACGCATTACTCGGGTCTTGAGTAAAGTCATTAATGGCGGGTAGCGAAAGTTCATTCGCATTTAATTCAGCTACACTCGCGTTTGCATTTACAATAGATAACATGCTAATAAAACAGCATATTTGAAGGAAAAAACGCATTACAATCCATTGAATCAGTTTAAAAAGAACTTATTTAGAATAGTGTAGGAATAGAAATAATGCGAATCCACTCGAAGCAAATTTATTGCTATATGTAGTGCTAAATTATAATGGTGATTATAAAACAAGGCGCCCAACGATATAGGCGCATTTTAATATAATTTACTGCGCGTTAGGAAAGCCTAACTGACGCCATGATTCATAAACAAAAACAGCCACTGCGTTAGATAAGTTCATGCTTCTACTGTTAGCTTGCATAGGAATACGCACACGTTGTTCATTAGGTAGTGATTGAATTATATCATCTGGTAAGCCACGGGTTTCTGGGCCAAACACTAAACAATCACCTGCTTCATAACTCGCTTGATGGTGAAATTGACTGCCTTTAGTGGTACATGCATATACTTTTTTAGGTTGGCATTTTTCTAAGTAAGCTGCAAATGACGGATGGCGTTGCACATGGCTAAATTCATGGTAATCAAGGCCAGCTCTTTTCACGCGCTTATCGTCCCACTCAAAGCCCAAAGGCTCGATTAAATGCAAAGCATAGCCCGTATTTGCACACAGGCGAATAATATTCCCTGTGTTAGGTGGAATTTCAGGTTGGTATAAAACGATATCAAGCATAACGAGCCTTATTGGTGATCTACATTTTGACGTTCGAGAGTATACACGAAACAGATAAAAAAAATGATATACTCATTTTAAGTAAACACTTTAAGCATAGGCAAAAACGTGCATCAGCGCAGTTATGAGTTTTGGGTAAAAACAGCAAGTGTGGTCACTATGGTGATGGTGAGTTTAATGATTGCTGCTAAATGTTGGGCATGGCTTGCGTCTGGCTCTGCCTCTATGCTCGGATCACTCACCGATTCTTTGATGGATATTACCGCTTCAGCAATGAGTTTTATGGTGCTCTTTTATGCACTGCGCCCAGCTGATGACGATCATCGTTTTGGCCATGGTAAAGCCGAAGCCTTGGCGGGTTTAGGGCAAGCGGCATTTATTGCAGGCTCTGGTTGTTTATTGGCGTTTCATGGTATAGAGCGATTATTTAATCCTGTGGTACTAAGTCATTCAATGCTCGGGGTATGGGTTAGTCTATTTGCGATTGCTTGCACCTTAGTGGTGGTTTATGTACAAACTCAAGTCATTAAGCATACCGAGTCCATTGCAGTTAAAGCAGACTCTGTGCATTACAAAGGCGATATAATTTTAAATGCAGCAGTACTGCTGGCAATATTGCTTGCGCAAAATGACATGCTGTACGCGGATCCTATTTTTGCCATTGGTGTTGCAGGTTATTTGCTTTATAACAGTTGGGATATTGCTAGGCAAAGCGCTGACCATTTAATGGATAAAGAGCTACCTGAGGACGAAAAAGCCAGTATCATATCAATCGCTAACAGTCATAACGATGTATTTGGCGTACATGACGTACGCACGCGACAAGGTGGTAAAGTTAAGTTTATTCAAATGCATTTAGAGCTTGAAGATCAACTCCCCTTGATCCGTGCTCATTATGTAGCGGATGAAGTAGTGGCGATGATCCAACAAGAATTTAATTGTGAAATGGATATTTTGATTCATCAAGATCCAATGTCATTGAGTAATAGCCGCGCTCAAGTTAATGAATCACAAAACTGATAAAAACGGCTAAGCACAGCTTTGCGAATGGTGTCTTGTTCAAATAGTAACTCGTGCTTAGCATTCGCAAATGTTTGTAAAATAGCATTACTTTGACGGTGAACTAAGGCTAATTGGGCTTGGTTATCAACCACAGTATCATTCTCAGCACTGGCTACAAAAAGTGGAATCGATAGCTGTTGTTTTTCAAGAGTTGCCATAAAGCCAAAAGCTTCATTCAACCAGCCGTAAGTCACCCCGCCTAATTGTAGCGCGCTATCCGTTTGGTAGGTTTGTCTAAATAAATCATAGCGAGTTTCGCTACTGGTAAGGTCATTCTGTGCGAATTCATCAGGCAGGTAATCTGCTTGGCCAAACGCATAGTGTTTATTAAAACCAAACAAACAGGCAGCACGGGCGGCAAGTTTAGCCAGTGGTTTGGGAATACCTTTAGTGAAAATATCAAACATGGGCGAAGACAAAAATACACCACTGTAGTTATGTTCAAACCGGGTTAGGAAATCAAAAGCAATCGCGCCGCCCATTGAATGCCCGAGGATGACCTTTTTGCCTTGGTAGAGTTTACTGACAATTAAACGGTCAAACAGTGCTAAATCATCAGCATAATCACTAAATTTATTAACAAAACCTTTATGAGGGTTGGCTAAAGCGCGATAAGAACGGCCTTGTCCTTGATGATCAATAATAAACACCGCATAGTTATTTTTATATAACTCCCAGATTAGCTCTTGGTATTTATCTAATCCTTCAATGCGTCCAGAGCAAATAACAATAGCGGCCTTGGCATGCTCAGGTATCACATAGCCATAATATAAATCGCCATTATCGGTAGTCAGCTGCGCTTTGTGCAACTGCTGCTGAAAAAACTCTGTGATCTCAGGTTGTTGGGTAAGTAAGTTTTGCTCTGTGCTGTAAAACATAATGGCCATGATTATTTTTGTTTATCCAGAGGTAAGGCGATACGCACACATAACCCGCTTGGTTGTTTATTATGCAGCGTTAAACTGCCAGAATGGGCGACAATTGCATTTTTAGCAATCGCTAAGCCAAGTCCTGTGCCGCCGCTAGTTCTGTCTCGTGCATCAGATTGGCGGAAAAAAGGCTCACATAATTTGCCTAAATTTTGCGGTTCGACGCCCGGGCCATCATCACTGATCTCTATATAAATAGCATCACTTAAACTCAATGTTAGGGTGATTGTTTGCTCTGCATATTTTATTGCGTTGCGTAAAACATTCTCTAGCGCACTGGCAATGAGGCTCTCGTCACAATAAATATCAACATTGAGTTGGCCATTAATAATTAATTGCTTATTAGTCTGTTTAGCTTCAAATTGTGCATCATTCAAAACATGATCAATAATGATCTGTAAGGATTGTTGATGCAGCGATAGCGCCTGACTTTTCGCCTCTAAGCGCGATACTTGCAGCACATCAGCGATCATTTTATCGAGCTGATTTGCTTCTTTTTCAATGCGTAATAAATAGGTTTGGTTTTCTTCTGGGGTCTGCATTTGCGCAAGACCCGTAGCCATTTTAAGGCGAGTTAGGGGGGAACGCAACTCGTGAGATATATCAGCCAATAAGCGCTTTTGTGCAGAAATCAGTTGCTCTAACTGACTTGCCATACTATTAAAGTCGCGGCCAAGTACGCCCAGTTCATCTTGCCTGTTTGGATCAATTTCAGCGCGCGCGGTTAAATCGCCGTCAGAGAGCTTAATTGCAGCTTGCTTTAAGTGATTAATAGGTGCAATTAGGTTACGACTAAATATAAAACTTAAAGTTAATGAAGCCAGTAAAGCAATGATCACTTTTAGCCAAATCGGCATCAGCTTTAACCGTATAAAAAAAGGTGGTTGATGATTCTCATCAATTTCGTATAGGTAAAATTGCCCCTCAGGAAGGTTTATTTTTATCGGTCCGAATGCTTGATAATACTCGGTAAAAATAATTTGTGGCGGCATGTTTTTAGTGAAATTAAGTAAACTTAAATCAATCTCACTTGATGGTACTCTGCTACTGAGCGAGTGATCTGGCTGATCTGAATTTAAATATAGTAACTTTTGTTTTGCAAGCCGCGGATGAGTTAAAATTTCGGCAATCGATTTATTATGTTTGACTACCATACGTTCGATGCCTTTGGCCGTGTATTGCAAGTTTTTCTGCATGGGCCCATGTAAGTTCTCATAACTGACTTGATTGGTCGCAATGTTACTTAAAAACACCAATGCAGTTATGGTGCCTATTACTGTTAGCCAAAACCACACAAAAATTTTGAAAAATAAAAAGTGCTGAGGATGTTTTAGCCAAGAAAACCGAGTTTTATTACTCCCCTTGGATAAAGACATAACCAGTCCCTCGCATGGTTTTTATTCGTTCTGCATTGTTGAACTCGGCAATTTTTTTACGAATATTACTCACATGCATATCAATTGAGCGATCAAAAGAGGCTAGGCGTCTACCGAGCACCTCTTCACTTATTTGCTCTTTACTGACCACTTCACCTGCATGTTTAACCAGTAAGGCAAGTACTTCATATTCAGTACCGGTTAGGCTTAGCGGGTGTTCATCTACATACGCTTCGCGGGCAGCTAAATTTATAACAATATTATTAACGGTTAACTTATTACTGCTGGTATTTGCTAGGCTAGTAATATGTTCTATACGACGAGTAATCGCTTTAACCCGCGCGAGTAATTCACGATGATTAAATGGTTTAGGAATGTAATCATCAGCGCCTAGTTCAAGACCAAAAATACGGTCAAAGTCTTCACCTTTGGCGGTTAGCATGATCACCGGCGTTAATTTTGTTTGCCTAAGCTGTTTTAATACTTCAAAGCCATCTAGTTTCGGTAACATAACATCGAGTAAAATTAATGCATACTCTTGCTCAAGCGCTTGTTTTAAGCCTTGTTCGCCATCATGGGCACATTCTATTTGAAAACCTTGCGCAGTTAAGTACTCTGAGAGTAATTCACATAAACCGGTATCATCATCAATCATTAATAGCTTCATTATTTGCTCACCTTAACCACGCTGGAATAACTTCATTTTACGCCTTAACGCACTTAAAAGTGAACCTTTACACAACCTTTACATTGCTTTGCGTTGCTTTGCACTTGGTTAGTTATAGTGAACATAACAACTGAACAGACACTAAGTTACAAGCAACTCAAAGGTAATGATTATGACTATTTCAAGTAAAGTTTCTAAATTAGTATTAATTTGTGGATTAGCGACAGCAACATTAGGCACTGGCGCCGTAATAGCAAAAGAGGGCATGGATCATAAACCAGGCCATTCTCAACAGCATAAACAAGCGCGCTTTTTACTCTCTGAGCGTGGCGTTAAAAAGCTTGATTTAACTGAGCAACAACAAACTCAGTTAAAAAGCATTTTTGATGCGCAAAAAGCACAGTTTAAAGCGCTACGTGGCAACGATAAACAGGCCATGAAGCAAGAGCGTGCTGCCCATAAGGCACAAATGCAAGCATTGTTAGATATGCCAACCTTTGATGAAGCCGCAGCGAAAGAGTTATTAGCGCAGCGCCAAAGCAAAGGCGAGCAATTTGGCTTAATTAACCTAAAAACGCAGCATCAAGTATGGCAAGTATTAAATGCTGAACAACGTGAAAAGTACCAAGAAATTAAAAAGCACATGCGTAAAAAAGGTGACAAAAAACGCAGCCGTGACGAACAAACGGCAAGCTAAGTAATTACCAAAATTACTAAAGCGAAAAATGAAGCGCGGGAGAGATCCCGCGCTTTTCTTTTTTAACGACCCATGTAGCGAGTTTACCTCGTGGCTGGCTTTCGTCACTTAAAGACTTTTTGCACAAGGAGAAGTGAATGAGCGTAAATGAGAAGAAAAATGCCGCGGGCTTCGAGCAACGAGCTCCGAATACACCCCAGCACCTAGCCACTACCTAGGCCCTGTTTTTACAATTACTTCTCTAAAAGCGCAGCGCATCATAACCTCTTTGTGAATAATTTATATTTGCGCGGGGTAAACCCGCGCCTACGAATTGGTCGCAGGTTTTATATCGCGTCATAGTGACGATAGATAGCAAGGTTGCTTGATAAGTATACGTTAGTTGCGTATATTTAATGACATGAAATCTATCTTTGTAGCATCGGTTATTTTTGAAAAATACCGACAACAGTATTTAACAGCAGATCAAAAGAAACAGTTAAAAGACTTTATGGAGGCGTGGCGCAATGAGCAAACGTGATTTATTTTCAGAGTTAAGTACAGCACTTGTTGATGCTAAAGCACATTCGCAAGGCAAGTTAACCTTACGCACTCATACTGTAAGTGACGCGAGTGAACTCGCCATTTCACCCGATGAAATAATCAATATTCGCGAAGCATTTAATATGTCGCGCGGGGTATTTGCAAACTTATTACATACCTCAGCACGAACCCTTGAAAACTGGGAGCAAGGCCGCAGCGCACCGAATGGTCAAGCTGTTACTTTATTAAAGCTGGTACAGCGCCATCCTGAGACATTGAATTATATAGCTGAGTTGTAAATGTTAGTTGAATTCACAGGCTAAGGTTGTTGCTTTACTTATATATTTCATAGTAACGAGTAAACAAGCTAGTTCATTGGAAGAGGAGGTTAATATTATTAACCTTATTATTCACTTAGAATTCCTAATTTTGATATAGTTGATATTTACTATATAAGTTTGATTGAATTATAAAAGAAAGGGATAGCTTGGATGACGTTAAAACATAGCCACAATGATCAGGCAACTGCTGACACTTGTCAATTTTTAGGTACAGAGTCTTTTGCCACAACTATAGCTGAAGATATTGAGAAGTCAGAAAGCCCTCGCACTATAGCTATTACTGGGTATTGGGGTAGCGGAAAAACTTCCTGTTTGGCTGGTGTATATAAAAAAGTAACCGGAACTTCTCCAGCCGAAATTACTAATAATAAGCAAGAACAAACAGGTAAGTATACCGGTATCTGGTTTGAAGCTTGGCGTTATCAAAATGAAGTATCACCAATTATTGCATTACTACATTGTATTAAAAATCACTTTTCATCGAGTAAAAAGTTTATTGATGGAGCAGGCAAGTTAGCTAGTGTAAGTGTACTTGGTGCATTAACTGTTTTAGATGGTGTGATAAAGCAGGCTACTGGTTTATCGGGTTTTAGCAAAATAAGCGAAATCGGTGAAAAATACGAAAAAGATAATTTACTGAGTCGTTTAGCAGCAGATCAAATCAATGATGCCCTTACCCAGGCTGTTAGTGCTTTATTAGGTAATAATAAAGAGAAGCTTGTAATTTTTATTGATGATTTAGATCGTTGTGAACCAGAAAATGCTTATAAATTGCTTGAGGGATTGAAGCTATATTTGAGTATACCTAATTGCACAGTTGTTCTTGCTATTGACCAGCAGCAAATTGAGAGATTTTTACAAAAACAGTTTATTAATTTAATGCCCGAAAGAAAAACTGAGATTGATAATCAGTATAGTTACTTAGGTGTAGAGTATTTAGAAAAGTTATGTCAGGAAGCTTATCGCTTACCCATTCCTAACCAAAAACAAAAGTCAGACTTTTTTATATCTCATTTAAGGCGACTGTTTAGAGATGAAAATGGCTCTACGGTAATTGCTGATTTAGATGAAATACTGGAAGAGTATGATGTTTTGCCTGCTAATCCTAGGCGCTTAAAAATGATTTCTAACAAACTAGCTGGATATCTAAGAAAAGTTGATGGCTCTAATGTTAAAGGTGAGCTTGATGAACAATGTAGTCTTTTTAAAGAGTTTACAGCTATTGATGAAGAGAAACGTTCTAAATCATTTGCTGCAATAATTTTAATTGTTTCGAGCCTTTCTGTTAGTTACAGACGAATATACGAAAGTATTGAATTAAGAGCTGATGCGGCATTAGATATTTTTGAGTTTGTCAAACCTGAAGAGGATAGTCGTTATACAACTCCAAGCTCTGCTTTCTATGAATTAAATAAAGATCACCGTACGACAGGGATTCAAGCTAAGTATGAACATCCAAGTGATTTAAGTGTCTTTAAATTAAAACCTTTATTTGATGATGAAGTAGGTTTGCATTTATATGCAGAGACACCTCCTGCAACTATTAGTGAAATCATGCATCAATTTATTAACTATTTTAATCATAATCAGGTGAACTAATGTGGACACAACAATCTATAGGTCTTTTTTCTGATGTTTTGCCTAAGTTCATTGAGCCATCAGTTAGTGATTTTAAGAATTTGGCAAAATCACCATTGTATCGCTATTTAGATCAATTTTTAAAAGAAGAGCGCCATTTAGATAACCAGGGCTTAGCTTTAGACGATAGTGATGGTGATAAAAAGTTAGTTCATATTGATGAGCTTTACGTTATTCCTAAATTAAGTAAAACCCGTATTACGGCTGAGCATTTAGCAAAAGTTGATGGTGATGTAGAAGCTACTAGATCTCTACCATTAGATGGAGTTGCTGATTTAATTGTTGAAAACCCAAGAACAGTCTTGTTGGGTGATCCGGGAGTTGGTAAAAGTACATTAATAAAATGGCTGGTTTGTTCACTGTGTCATTGGAGTGACAATTATGCAAAAAAACGCTTAGGCCCGCTTTTCCCACTCTTACTGACTGTTCGCAAGTTATCACAAGAAAGCTTATCTGAGCTTTCGAACGAAGAATTTATAAATTTAATATTTATGCAGCAAGGTGGTGCTCTTTTTAATTTGATATTAAATGAGCAGAGCACTAAAAACAGCTTTTTTGATATATTAACTACTGGACAAGTTTTCTTTCTAATTGATGGTTTGGATGAAATTTCACCTGAGTTAACAAGTTGGCTTGCTAAGCAAATTAAGCAATTATTGCGTGAGTATCCTAAAACAAGACTTTTGATGACCAGCCGTATTGTTGGTTTTAATAATCAGAATTTTTGGTATGAAAAAGATAAAAGGAGTAAATCTATAAAGGCAGCTACTCCTTTAAAATACAGTATTGAACAATTCAGCAAAGGAATGAAAGTTAATATCAGCGCCGATAATGAGTTAAGTAATGATATGGAAGTCTCTTTGGATAGAGCTCTAAATTTACCCACTATTTTATATCTGGCACCTTTTTCTCCAGAGCAGAGAAGGGCATTTTCAGAAAACTGGGTGAAAAAATATTTACCCCCTAAAATGGAGTTAAGAAAAGAGTTTATTGAAAATATTACTAATATTAGTGCTCAATTAATTCAGATAAATGCTTTGTCAAGAATACCCGTACTGCTTAATTTAATTTGTTTTATTCAATGGCGTAGAGGTCGGTTACCCCACGGTAGAGCTGAGTTATATCAGAGAATTGTTGGGACATATCTTGAGTCAATGGACAAAGCCAGAAGATTAGAACATAAATTAGGTCGTGAATATGACTATCAGGATATTAAGAATTGGCTCTCAAAGCTTGCCTATTTTATGCATGCTGGAGATTTATGTTTACCGGAAAAAAGCATAGTCTCATTCGACGAAGCTGAATTAGAAGAAGCAAGAGAGCGCCTGCCAAAGCCAAACCGCAATAGCAGTTTTTTTACAGTAAAAGAATCGCAACTAAAGCTGTTTTTAGAGTTACAGTTATCTGAAATAATAGATGTTGATTCATTATCGGAACATAGTAATAACTTAGTTGATTATTTACAAAATAGAACGGGTTTCTTAATACCTAAAGGGGTAGAAGATGGAGAAAATGTATTTGGCTTTAGTCATTTATCATTTCAAGAATATTTTTGCGCCTACTTTATAAGTTTAAATTTAGATACGTTACAGGATAATAAGACTGGCTTTCAGTATCTAGTGAATAGTACTTATGAAGCAGCTTGGAAAGAAATTTGGGTTTTGGTTTTTGAAGAATTATCCACACAAGGGAAGAACCGAAAAGAAATAGGAATTTTTTACAATAAAGTGTTCAATAAAGTTGACTTTTCCCAGCTGAAAAAAAAATACTTTGAAGAAAAACTTCTCTTTTTAAAGAAAGAGCTTATTGATAACACAGCGGTTAAGTTACCTATAAAAATAGAGAACGAATTAGAGCTTAGTATACTAAAAGCTATTTATACAAATAATGGTATTCGCAGACTTGAAGTTGTGTTTCCAATTAATGAAAAAATTGAAAATGACAAAGCACTAATTGAACTTTTGAAAGATGAACATGTTATATCTATTCACAATCATAGGTTAAAGAATTTTGAATGGCTAGGAGAGCTCAATAAGATTAAAACTCTTGCTTTGAGTGGCTTTAACGACTTTAAAAGTGTGAAGGACATTGAAATTAAAAATTTGGAAAAGGTTGAATTTAAAGGTCAATTCAAGTTTTTACCTAAATTTAATTTTTTTGATTTTATACAGCATTTATCAATAAGTTCTGAAAATTTGAATGCTTTACCGAATATCGAGAGTATGGAAAAGTTAATAACTCTTGATTTAAGTTGTCATCATAAAGGACACTTTTTAGAGAGTATTAAGAGCCGCTCATTAACCTCTTTGAGTTTAATAGCTCCTGATTTAAAAGAGATCAAGTTTGCGGAAAATATTATTAATTTAAAAGACATATTTGTTTTTATTGGGACAGGTATTGAGAACTTTGAATTCGTAAAAGGATTGGTAAATTTAAACTCATGTCAGGTAATGAATTCAAACATAAAGTGTCTATCAGGAATAGAGACTTTAAAATCACTTAAAAGGTTAGATCTAACTGCTTCCAATATACCAAGCGATGCTAATTGGAGGCTATTAAATCAGCTCAAACAGTTAGAAGAGTTAACATTTGAAGTTGATAATGAGATTGATATTTCTTTTCTTATTGAAATCAATAGTTTGAAATATTTAGATGTTACATTTAATACTGCTTTAAGTGAAAAAAATAAAATTGTTCTAAAGGAGTTAGAGCTTCGAGGACTAAATATTTTTTTAAGTGAAAAAAGTTAAAAATGTCGGCTGCCTTTACGACTCATGCAATTGTCAGCTTGAATTGCATGAGTCGTAATATCATTTATAAGGTAATGGGGGTTTTACTCAATCAACTCAGCTCTTTTATAGCGCTACTTATCCCATCCAAGCTCAGCGGGTACATGCGGTTGTTCATTAGCTGCTTTATAAAATCAATTGATTGGTAGTATGGCCAGTGTTCAACCGGTTGTGGGTTGAGCCAGGCGACTTTATCAAAGTGATTAGTGATACGGGCAAGCCAAACACTGCCGGGCTCTTCGTTGTAGTGTTCCACTGAACCGCCAGGGTAGGCAATTTCATATGGGCCCATAGTGGCGTCGCCAACAAAGATCACTTTATAGTCACTGGTGAACTTGTTGATCAGCGTCATGGTGTCGATGACGTTGGAATGGCGGCGTTGGTTGTCTTGCCAAACATGTTCGTATAAGCAGTTATGGAAGTAGTAAAATTCTAAGTGTTTAAACTCGCTATGCGCGGCGCTAAATAATTCTTCACAGGTGTGAATGTAATCATCCATTGAGCCGCCAATATCAAACAGCATCAATACTTTTACCGCATTGTGGCGCTCTGGTGCCATTTTTACATCCAGCATGCCGCCTTGCTTGGCGGTCGCGCGAATGGTCTCGTTTAAGTCGAGGGTGTCACTGGCGCCAGTGCGAGCAAACTTGCGCAGTTTTTTAAGGGCGAGCTTAATAGTGCGTGAGCCAATTTCACGGTCAGAATCCAGATTACGGTATTCGCGTTTATCCCATACTTTTACCGCTTGGCGATTGCGGTTGCCGTCTTGACCAATCCTTACGCCCTCAGGGTTATAGCCATACGCGCCAAATGGCGATGTACCACCGGTGCCCACCCATTTATTGCCGCCGGCGTGGCGTTTTTGTTGTTCTTCTAGGCGCTCTTTGAGGGTTTTCATTAGCTCATCAAGGCCGCCCATGGCTTTAAGCTGGGCTTTTTCTTCATCACTTAAGTGTTTTTCAAACTCTTTGCGCAGCCAATCTTCAGGTAAGTTGTGCTGCTGTTTTAAGCTTTCGAGTAAGTCGATATCGGCAATGCCGCTAAAGTAATCAGCAAACGCTTTATCAAACCTGTCAAAGTGGGTTTCGTCTTTAACCATTATGGTACGGGCTAAATAATAAAATCCGTCAATATCGGCAAATACCGCGCCTTTTTTTAGCGCGTTGATCAAATCAAGCAGCTCGCGCAAACTAACAGGTAAACGGTATTCACGCAGTTTGAAGAAAAACGCAACCAACATCTTAACGGCGACTCATAAAGGCAAGTTTTTCAATTAAGCTGATATCTTGCTCATTTTTAAGTAGTGCGCCAAACATTGGCATTAAACCGCCTTTTTGAGTTTTGTCATGCAGAGTTTTTGCATCGATGTCTTCAGCCATAAGCAGTTTTAACCAATCAAGTAACTCGCTGGTGGAAGGCTTTTTCTTAATGCCGTTGACTTCACGTAGATTAAAAAATACTTCTAGCGCTTGGCGAACTAAATCTTGTTTTACGTGTGGGTGGTGAACATCGATAATTTGCTGCATTTCATCACTAGATGGAAAATCAATGTAATGGAAAAAACAACGGCGTAAAAAGGCATCGGGCAGTTCTTTTTCGTTGTTTGAGGTGATGATCACAATAGGGCGTTGTTTTGCGATTACACGCTCACCGGTTTCATAAACATGAAATTCCATTTTATCGAGTTCTAATAGTAAGTCGTTCGGGAATTCGATGTCGGCTTTGTCTATTTCATCAATTAATAATACCGGGCGTTTGTTATGTTCTTCACCATAGGTAAATGCCTGCCACAACTTGCCTTTAATAATATAGTTGCCAATGTCGTTTACCCGGGCATCACCTAATTGGCTGTCGCGAAGGCGTGATACTGCATCGTATTCATATAAGCCTTGCTGCGCTTTAGTGGTCGATTTGATATGCCATTGGATAAGTGTGGTGTCTAAGCTTTTAGCCAACTCCTCAGCCAGCATGGTTTTACCAGTGCCGGGCTCGCCTTTGATCAAAAGTGGCTTTTCCAGCAAAATAGCCGCATTAACCGCTTGTTTTAACGCTGAACTTGCGATGTAGTTATTAGTAGAATTAAATTGCACGTAAATACCTATCTGGTCTGAGCAGTAAACAATATGCCTATCATGCCATAGTTAATCGGCTTCACCAAGGTAGCTAAAGCGTGGAATAATTTGGCCATCTTTCTCGACGGTTTCGCTAAACATACTCAGTGGTCGTGCCCACATGCCAAACTCACCATACAAGGCTTGGTAGATAACTAATTGTTCGTCTGTTTCACTGTGAGTGGCGACGTATAGAACTTTGTACTTTGGGCCTTTGTAGTGTTGGTATATGCCTGATTTGAGGGTATGTGGTTTTATTGCTGTAGTCATGTTTTGATCTCTTGTATAATTTGTCTTTGCACTTTTAATGCTAACTAATTTGCCAATACTATGAACTATATTTCGTTAGATGATTACAAAAAAGCGTGGGTTTTTCGTCATAAAGATGCGCCAGTAACAGAACAAGACCTTGCCTTAATTAAACCTATGAGCCATGAGCGTGCCGCTGTTTTATGGAGCACCATGGTGAGTCGTGAACATGACCATCCTGATTTTTTTGAAAAAACAGACTGGTGTGGTAACGAAGACAATTTCTCGCAAACTATTCACTGGGAAGCTGCATGGGAAGCCGGCGCTGAGCAACTGCCAGCTGAGATACTTGCGCACTTAGGTTGGCAAGCTAATACCACCGTGTATTTTTGTATCGCCCGCGATAATATTATCGAAACCAGCTTTGATGTGTTTAAACGCAATTGGCAAAATTTTATGTTTTTAGCTGATGGTAGTCTGTTATTAGGTAAGAAACGTGATGAAGTAGTGCAGTTTTTAGAAACTGGCGATGCTAAATTAGGTATAAAGTCACAAGTTAAGTAACCTGAGCTTTGCTTTTGTAAATAGCAGAGCTTAAAAAGCAGTCAATACTGTGCTATAAAACAAGCAACTAGATGTTTTAGAGTATGATCGTTGGCTGCAAGCGACCCCTTTCAACAAGTCGATATTTGGCAATCAGATACACAACGTGTGCTATATGCACAGTTGTGCAATGCTTTTTATGCGCGGGAAATAGGTCAATTAGTTGTTGAAGTGAATGAGCAGCGTTTACGCAAGCGATTAAAAAGTCTTCCTTATTATATAGAACGCGCAGCAACGGCCGTGGTAAATGGTCAAGTTCCTTTTCAGTTAGATCCGCACAATGGCTGTTGGCTTGATAAGCAAAAAGCTCAGCCTCCCAACGCAAAAAATAATGATGATTTTTATCAAACACATAAAAATGTAGGTTTAATTGTTCCGCTTTTACTCAATAGCGCAAATCAAACCCGTGTTGCAATAGACAGCATCGACCAAGTAAGCGACAATAAACTTCATTGTAATGAGCATGGTTGGTTTGACTGCCAAGGTCAGCCGCTTGAAGGGCAGTCGGTGGTGTTATTAAAGCCCACAAAGGCAACAATGGCCGCTGCTTGTTGTGGCCATCAGTGGTCTTTTGATAAACGCACAACACCGCGTATTTTATCACTGAGAGAAATGCTGCTAGCAGGCAATATCAATTGGCGTAATTTAAAACGTCCCCATGTTCGAGTTAAAAAAATATAATACCAGTAGCCTTAATCGCATTATAAATTTGTACTGGTAGAGTAAAATCAAGGAGTGTTTAATGCGACTGTTTCAATTCACGCTGCTGTGCTTAGCGTTATTTGTACAATATCGATTATGGTTTGGCCACAACGGTGTACAAGATTATAGTCGTTTAAAAGCTGCTGTTACTTCACATCACGATACTAATGCTCAATTGATCAAACGTAATAAAGTGCTTAAAGCCGATATTGAAGATTTAAAGCTTGGTCAAGAAGGTGTGGAAGAGCGCGCTCGAAATGAATTAGGGATGATCAAACCCGGCGAAACATTTATTCGTGTTTTACCTGGGCAGCAACAAAATGACAACTAATTATACCCTTGCAGCCATAGTCCCAGCCGCTGGCGTGGGAAGCCGTATGCAACATAGCGCACCGAAGCAATACATTCGCTTGGCTGGTAAAACAATTCTTGAACATACACTTGCTAAACTAGCGCAACTCAAACAATTAACGACTATTGTGGTGGCCGTCAGCGATGATGATCCTTATTTTGCTACACTGGAGTTTATTGATCAGCGCATTGTCCGTGCAAGTGGCGGCAAAGAGCGAGCCGACTCGGTACTTAATGGCTTATTAGCGCTTGCAGATAACCCGCCTGATTGGGTGTTAGTGCATGATGCGGCAAGGCCGCTGGTTACCTTGGCTGATATTGAGCGCTTACTTAGTGAGTGTATTAACGCTGACGAAGGCGGTATATTAGCAAGCAAAGTGAAAGATACCATTAAGCGCGGTGCAACTCATAGCCAACAAACAGTGCCACGGGATGACTTATGGCAGGCGTTGACCCCGCAATTATTTAAGTACCACGATTTAACGCAGGCATTGCAAACTGCGCTTGCTCAGCAGGTTACGATCACCGACGAAGCATCGGCAATAGAATGGGCGAATAAGCCCGTAAAGCTAGTGGCTGGGCGTAGCGATAATATTAAAATAACCACTCCAGAAGATTTAGATTTAGCCAACTTTTTACTCCAAAAACAACACAGTGAGAATGCATCATGATTCGTATAGGCCATGGCTTCGATGTCCATAAATTTGGTGGCGAAGGCCCGTTAACTATTTGTGGTGAAAAGATTGCTTACCCACAAGGCTTTTTAGCGCACTCTGATGGTGATGTTGCGATCCATGCACTATGCGATGCTATTTTAGGCTCATTAGCAATGGGCGATATTGGCAAGCACTTTCCTGATACCGCCATTGAATATGAGAATATAGATAGCCGTATTTTATTACGCCATGTTGTTGATTTAGCTAAGCAGCAAGGCTATGTACTGGGTAATGCGGATGTAACGATAGTAGCGCAAGCGCCAAAAATGCTGCCGCATATTCAAGCCATGCGTAAGAATTTAGCCGCTGATTTAAATGCTGAACTGGACCAGGTAAATGTCAAAGCAACAACCACTGAAAAGCTCGGTTTTGAAGGGCGAAAAGAAGGTATTTCAAGTCATGCAGTGGTTATCATGAGCAAGCAACCACTATGAGCGAGTTAAATTATTTATACGGTGCACCACTATCTAAAGCTGATTTTAAAACCACTGCTGAAGATTTTATGGTTGATGAGGATTTAGGCATAGAGTTTACCGGCAGTGGTGAACACGTCTGTTTACAGGTCGTTAAAAAAGGCGAAAATACCCAATACGTTGCTAAATTACTTGCCCAAAAAGCGGGGATTTCGCCACGTGATGTCAGCTTCGCTGGTATGAAAGATCGCCACGGAGTATGTAGTCAGTGGTTTAGTGTGCCAGTACCCATTAAAAAAGACATTGATTTTACTGAGCTAAACAGTGAATCACTGTTTATCATTGCTCAGCAACGGCATAATCGTAAGCTGCGGACTGGCTGCCACAAAGGTAATAAATTCAGCATTATTCTACGTAATGTAACTCAGCCGTTAGACATTCTTTGTCGTATCAACGCGGTACGCGCCGGGGTGCCTAACTATTTTGGCGAACAACGCTTTGGTCACGATGGTCATAATTTAGTGATGGCTAAAAAGATGTTTGCCGGTGAGCGCATTCGTGACAAAAAACTACGTGGTTTAATTATCTCTGCTGCACGTTCTTATGTGTTTAATCAAATAGTGAATTTGCGTGTTGCTGAGCACGGCTTAGCTAAAACCATGCACCGTGAAGTGTTTATGCTCAGTGGTAGCAATGCATTTTTTGAAGATGCCATTAGCGATGAAAATATCGCTCGTCTTGCCTCTGGCGATATTATGATGTCTGCGCCATTGGTCGGCACTAGCGAAAAAGGCCTCACCGAACAAGAAAAAATATGGCTAGAGCCGTATCAAGATTGGTGTGAAGGGCTTGGTAAGTTAGGGCTGAAAAATGAGCGCAGAATGTTGCGTTTGATCCCACAAGATTTAACCGTTGCAACGATTGATGAAACTACCATTAAATTGAGCTTTGGTTTACCCAAAGGCACCTTTGCCACGGCATTGTTACGTGAGCTGGTGGATTACACAGATGCAAGCCCACGAGTACATAAAGAACAGGACGCTGAAAATGAAAATTCTTCTAAGTAACGATGATGGTGTTAATGCAAAAGGTATTGCAGTGTTGTATCAGGCATTGACGCAAATTGCAGACGTAACGTTAGTTGCACCTGATCGCAATTGCAGTGGCGCAAGTAACTCACTGACGCTACTTAATCCACTGCGTGCTACCACGCTAGATAACGGGTTTATTTCGGTCAATGGTACGCCCACTGATTGTGTACATTTGGGCGTGAATGAATTACTTAATGAAAAGCCCGATTTAGTTGTGGCTGGCATTAATCATGGCGCGAATTTAGGTGACGATACTTTGTACTCAGGGACTGTTGCAGCAGCAACCGAAGGACGTCATTTAGGCTTGCCCGCAGTGGCGGTGTCTTTGTGCTCAAAAGAAGGCAATCATTTTGAAACGGCAGCAGCGGTGACTGTCAGCATAATTAAAGAGCTGGCGTCACATCCATTGCCAAAAGATCAAATCATCAACATTAATGTGCCAGATATTCCGTTATCTGAGCTAAAAGGCGTGCAAGTAACGCGTTTAGGTGCGCGTCATAAAGCAGAAACCATGACTAAACAACAAGATCCATGGGGACGAGACATTTATTGGTATGGGGTTTTAGGTGCCGAAAGTGATGCCGGAGAAGGTACAGACTTTTATGCTATCAATAATGGCTATGCATCGGTTACGCCACTAAGTGTTGATATGACTGCGAAAGATAGTTTGGCTGCGGTTGGTGAGTGGCTTAAAACAATGGAGATCAACGGTGCTGGCTAATTATACTCGAAGTGCCCGTGCGCTCGCTGACCTATTACAGCGTGAAGGTGTTGAAGATAAATTGGTACTCAGCGCTATTGCTGATATTCCACGTCATGTATTTGTTGATGATGTACTTAAGCATAAAGCGTATCAAAATACGGCGTTGCCAATAGGTCAAGGACAAACAATTTCACAGCCATATATTGTTGCCCGTATGACCGAGTTACTGCGTTTGGCTGGCGTGCGCGATAAAGTACTTGAGATAGGCACGGGTTCAGGCTATCAAACAGCGGTGCTGGCGAAAACCTTTTCAAAAGTATTTTCGGTAGAACGAATTAAAGCGTTACAATGGCAGGCTAAGCGCCGTTTACATAACCTAGACTTATACAACGTTTCCATGAAACATGGCGATGGTTGGCAAGGCTGGCAGTCACAAGCGCCGTTTGATGGCATCATTGTAACCGCCGCTGCATCGCAAGTCCCGCAGGCATTACTTGATCAACTCAGTGATGGTGGGGTGATGATTGCGCCAATCGGTAATGAAGATCAACAACTGGTTATGGTTGTGCGCGAAGGCGAAAAATTTACTCAACATGTTATTGCGCCAGTTAGATTTGTACCTTTAGTCCCTGGCGACATTGAATAGGAAGTCACTTTGAAATTGTTTACTAAGTTATACGATATGGCATTAGTGTGGGCAAAACATCGCCACGCAGAGCGTTATTTAGCTGGGATGAGTTTTGCTGAATCGGTTATTTTTCCTATTCCACCCGATGTAATGCTCGCGCCGATGTCGCTTGCACAACCGAGCAAAGCATGGCGCTATGCTACTTTTGCTACAGTTGCTTCGGTGCTTGGCGGTATTTTAGGTTATTTGCTCGGATTTTGGTTGTTTGAACCTGTAGTAGAGCCATTAATAGCGCAAATGGGTTGGCAAGAAAAGTTTAATACCGCTTTAAGCTGGTTTAAAGATTATGGCGTATGGGTGGTGTTTTTAGCCGGTTTTTCGCCAATACCCTATAAAGTATTTACTATTGGTGCTGGGCTTTTGCACATGGCGTTTTTACCTTTTTTATTAGCTTCTGCTGTCGGGCGTGGTGCGCGGTTCTTTTTAGTTTCAGCGCTAATGAAGTGGGGCGGAGTAAAAATGGAGCAAAAATTACGTCAATATGTTGAGGTACTTGGCTGGGGGGTAGTGATTTTAGTGGTGGTTGCATACTTTTTATTACGTTAAGCATCTAAATAACTACTTTTAGCACAAGGAGCAAAACACCATGAATAAACAGTACGTCTTCTATGTTACTTTATTTACAAGTGTTTTGCTCAGTGCCTGCTCATCTCGACATGCCCCCGCTCCGGTCAGTAGTTTAAATACCAGTGTTAAACCTTATACTAGTAAAGTAAATATTAATGGTGACCGCTACACGGTTAAAAAAGGTGATACGTTATACTCGATAGCCTTTAGCGCCCAGCAAGATTTCCGCACGTTGGCAAAAAATAATGGCATACCAGCCCCTTACATAATCCAACCGGGGCAAACAATTTCTTTTAAAAATGTACCTGAAAAAATAAAAAAGCATAAAAAATATACGAAACCGAGTAAAAAGTCTACAAGTGGCATACAAAAAAATAACAAAAAATTAAAGAAAGAGCTTGATCAGCCAAAACAACGAGAGTATGTTCAAAAACAAGCCAATAGGAAAATTAGTAAAAATAACAGTTTGTCCTCGACCCAAGTTAAGTGGTCGTGGCCAGCTAAAGGAACAGTAACTCAGCGTTTTTCAACCAAGGAAAGCGGGTATAAAGGGTTACAAATTACTAATAAAAAAGGTGTCGCTGTTTTTGCCGCAGCACAAGGGACTGTAGTTTATGCGGGTAATGCACTTAGAGGATACGGTAATTTAATTATTTTGAAACATAATGATGATTATCTTAGTGCCTATGCACATAACTCTAAGTTGCTAGTTAAAGAAAAACAGGATGTGAAAGCTGGGCAAAAAATAGCCGAGATTGGCAGTTCAGACTCTGAAGTGACGGCATTGCGTTTTGAAATCCGTTACCGAGGACAAGCTGTTAATCCTGAGAAGTATTTGCCTTAGCTATCGGTCGGGTATTGATCATAGTGATATAAGATCACTTGTTTGCTTGAGGGTACGCTCATGGGTAACACAGCAAAAATAGAAAAAACGAAAGATGCGATTGATGATAAATTTGATGATATAGCTGTCGCTGATACAGACTCTGAATTATTAGATGACGTCGATAAAGATGATGACAAAGAAGATGAAATATTTGCCAAAGAGGAAATCACTAAGAATTTAGATGCGACTCAGCTGTATTTAGGTGAAATTGGTTTTTCGCCATTATTAAGTGCTGAAGAAGAAGTCTTTTTTGCTCGCAAAGCATTAAAAGGTTGTAGCGCTTCTCGTAAACGAATGATTGAAAGTAATTTACGTTTAGTTGTTAAAATCGCCCGCCGTTATAACAATCGTGGCCTTGCGTTACTTGATTTAATTGAAGAAGGTAATCTTGGTTTGATCCGCGCCGTTGAAAAATTTGATCCTGAACGTGGTTTTAGATTTTCGACCTATGCGACTTGGTGGATCCGTCAAACAATTGAACGCGCCATCATGAATCAAACCCGCACAATTCGCTTACCAATCCATGTAGTGAAAGAGCTTAACGTTTATTTACGCACCGCACGTGAACTAACGCAAAAGCTGGACCATGAGCCCACTGCCGAAGAAATTGCAGCGTGTTTAGACCGACCAGTTGAAGACGTAACTAAAATGCTGCGTTTAAACGAGAAAATCACCTCTGTAGATACACCTATTGGTGGTGAAAACGATAAAGCATTGTTAGATATTATTGCCGATGAAAAAGGCTTTGGCCCGGAAGGCGAAGTACAAAATAATGATATTAATAAGCACATTGTAGACTGGTTAGGTGAGCTTAATCCTAAGCAACGTGAAGTGCTTGCACGTCGTTTTGGTTTGTTAGGTTATGAGCCATCAACGCTTGAAGATGTGGGTCGTGAAATCGGTTTAACGCGTGAACGAGTAAGACAAATTCAAGTAGAAGCACTGCGCCGCTTAAAAGATATTTTGCAGCATGAAGGATTAAGCACTGATAGCTTGTTTGATCAGTTTTCATAACACTGACTGATACAGCAATAGACGCAGCAACACAAACACACACAGAAAATAATTATTAAAAGCTGAAGAGCTAACTCTTCAGCTTTTTTTGTGCTTAAAGCATGCTACAGCAGCGATTTTAGCTTATATAGTAAATCTTGAGCTTGGCGTGGGCTTAAGTTATCTAGATCAACCTCAGCGAGTTGTGCTTCTACCTGTGATGGTTCAGCTGTAAATAATGATGGCTGTACTGCATTGATATCCGCAGTAACTGGCTGATGATTCTCCAGCATTTTAAGCTTTTGTTTTGCCTGTTTTATAACTGCTTTTGGCACCCCAGCTAAGGCCGCTACTTGCAAGCCAAAACTTTTACTTGCGGCACCATCAAGTACGGTATGCATAAAGGCAATTGTGTCGTTGTGCTCTATCGCATCTAAGTGAACATTCACCAGTCCCGCTTGTTGCTCGGCCAGTTCGGTAAGTTCAAAATAATGGGTTGCGAATAAAGTTTTAGCGGATATTTTTGATGCTAAATGATCCGCTGTTGCATAAGCTAATGATAGACCATCGTAGGTACTCGTCCCTCGGCCAATTTCATCCATTAACACCAGTGACTGCGCGGTTGCATTGTTTAAAATGGTGGCTGTTTCGGTCATTTCGACCATGAAGGTTGAGCGACCTGATGCTAAGTCATCACTGGCGCCAATACGTGTAAATATACGGTCGATATTACCAATCTTAGCGCTGTCTGCTGGCACAAAGCTACCAATGTGTGCCATTAACACAATCAGTGCAGTTTGGCGCATATAGGTTGATTTACCGCCCATATTTGGTCCCGTAATGATCAGCATTTTACGCTGAGCATTAAGCTCTACAGGATTGGCAATGAAAGGGTCTTTCATTACTTGTTCAACAACTGGGTGGCGACCTTGCTTAATACTAATGTCATCGTTATCGCACAGTAGCGGTTTTGCATAGTTCAATGCAATTGCACGCTCGGCAAGGTTATTTAGCACATCTAAATCTGCCAGTGCTGCCGCCATTATTTGTAGCTGTTCAATGTGCGGGGCAATAAATTCAAACAGTTGTTCGTAAAGTTGCTTTTCAAGCGCCAGAGCTTTTGATTGGCTACCTAACACTTTATCTTCATGCTCTTTAAGCTCTGGAATTATATAACGTTCGTTATTTTTAAGCGTTTGGCGACGAATATAATCAGCGGGCACTAAATGTGCGTTGGCACGACTTACTTCAATAAAAAAGCCATGCACACGGTTATAACCGATTTTAAGGGTGCTAATACCGGTGCGTTCACGCTCGCGCTGTTCGAGTTGTTCAAGAATGTCGGTAGCGCCTTGGCTGAGTGAACGCCATTCATCGAGTTCACTGTTGTAACCCGGTGCAATTACGCCACCATCACGAATAAGTACCGGTGGGTTTTCAATCACTGCTTGCTCAAGTAATTGCTGTAAATCAGGTAATTCAGGAGATTGCGCGATGATCTGACTAATGCGAGGATCGCTGGCTTCGGTTAATAGCTGGTGCAGTGGAGCTAGGGCTTGTAGTGCGCTACGCAGACGGGTTAAATCGCGCGGACGAGCGGTCCACAATGCTAAACGAGCAATAACCCGCTCAATATCACCTATTTGTTTTAACGACTCATGTAGCTCACCACACAGCTGTACATCGATAATGGCACTAATCGCATTAAGGCGAGCGTTAAGCTCAGGTTTAGAACGTATTGGTGTATGAATACGACGCTTTAATAGCCGTGAGCCCATCGCTGTTGCTGTTTTATCAAGTACTTGTGCTAAGGTGTTTTCAAAGCCACCAGAGAGGTTAACGGTCAACTCTAAATTTTTACGGGTGGCAGCATCTAAGATTACTGCATGTTCGTTATGTTCTAATGTGATGGCGCGAATATGGGGTAGAGCAATACGTTGTGTGTCTTTCACATATTGCATAAGGCAACCGGCGGCAACTAATGCAGCTGTTGCTTTATCAACCCCAAAACCGACTAAATCTTTGGTGCCAAACTGCTCGCATAACAAATGTTGTGCAGTGTCTAAGTCAAACTCCCATTCAGGACGACGGCGAATACCTTTAATATGTTCAATCAAATGAAAGTTGGCAAAGTCTTCACTATAGAGTAACTCTGCTGGTGCTAAGCGTTGTAAAGTTGAACTAAATGCTTCTTCAGTATTTACTTCAACAATATTAAAACGGCCTGAGTTAATATCCAAGTAAGCAATGCCATACACGCCTTTTTTACTTTGCCAAACGCTGGTCAGTAAATTATCTTGGCGCTCTTGTAATAGTGCTTCATCAGAAATGGTGCCAGGGGTAACAATGCGTACAACTTTGCGCTCAACAGGCCCTTTGCTGGTTGCAGGGTCGCCTATTTGCTCACAAATAGCGACGGATTCACCCATTTGTACCAAACGAGCTAAATAGTTCTCTACCGCATGATAAGGGACGCCTGCCATAGGAATAGGATCGCCGCCGGCTTTACCACGGTGAGTTTGTGAAATATCAAGCAGTTGTGCTGCACGTTTTGCATCATCAAAAAATAGCTCGTAAAAATCGCCCATGCGATAAAACAGTAAAATATCACGATGCTCAGATTTTATTTTTAGATACTGCTGCATCATCGGAGTTTGTTGACTTATATTGTGCGGTGCATAAAGATCGAACGACATGTATTTACCCAAAGGCTGAATATGGAATTACATCAAGAGATTAAAACACTTGCTGCGCAGTTAGGTGCTATTTTAACGGATAAACGCTTATGGATCACTAGTGCTGAATCATGTACTGGTGGTGGAGTGAGTTATGCGTTAACAGATACCCCTGGCAGCTCGGCTTATATTGACCGTGCATTTGTAACATACAGTAATCAAGCTAAGCAGGATTTACTAGGGGTTACAGAGCAAACCTTAACTTTATACGGCGCAGTGAGTGAGCAAACTGTTTTGCAAATGGCCGCGGGTGCGTGTAAGGCCGCAGGGGCAGATATTTCGGTTGCAGTATCGGGTATTGCAGGTCCAGGTGGTGGCAGTACAGAAAAACCAGTAGGTTTAGTATGGTTTTGTATTCAAATTGGCGAGAAACAGTATCCGAGCCAACAGATATTCGCAGGCGATAGAGCGCAAGTTAGGTTGCAAGCTATTGTTTACTCATTAAAAACCATTATAGAAAAGATAAATTAATAAAATTAGCTTGATACTGTGATTTCATACAGTATACTTGTCTGCATTAGCCGGATTTGGAGAGTAAAATGAACGATAACAAACAAAAAGCGTTGGACGCTGCTTTATCTCAAATTGAACGTCAATTTGGTAAAGGCTCAATAATGAAATTGGGTGACAATAAAGCGTTAGATATTGATGCTATATCAACAGGCTCTCTGGGCATTGATATCGCATTAGGCATAGGTGGTTTACCTATGGGGCGTATTGTTGAGATATATGGCCCTGAATCATCAGGTAAAACAACGCTAACATTACAAGTTATTGCTGAAGCACAAAAAGAAGGTAAAACCTGTGCTTTCGTTGATGCTGAGCATGCACTTGATCCAATTTATGCCCAAAAATTGGGTGTAAATATTGATGAGTTATTAGTTTCACAACCTGATACAGGTGAACAAGCACTTGAAATTTGTGACATGTTAGTACGCTCAAGCGCTGTTGATGTGGTTGTTGTCGATTCGGTTGCGGCATTAACACCGAAAGCTGAAATTGAAGGCGACATGGGTGATTCACACATGGGCCTACAAGCACGTTTAATGTCACAAGCATTACGTAAGCTAACTGGTAATATCAAACGTTCAAACACTTTATGTATTTTCATTAACCAAATCCGTATGAAAATTGGTGTTATGTTTGGTAACCCAGAAACCACTACTGGTGGTAACGCACTTAAATTCTACGCGTCAGTACGTTTAGATATTCGTCGTATCGGTTCTGTTAAAGAGGGCGACGAAGTGGTGGGTAACGAAACCCGCGTTAAAGTGGTGAAAAACAAAGTTGCTCCTCCGTTTAAGCAAGCTGAATTTATCATCATGTATGGTGAAGGCATCTCTAAGCATGGCGAGCTAATTGACTTAGGTGTTAAGCATAAGCTAGTTGAAAAAGCAGGTGCTTGGTATAGCTACAATGGTAGTAAAGTTGGTCAAGGTAAATCAAACTCAATTAAGTTCTTGAAAGAGAACCCTGAGATCTCTAATGAGATTGAAGGTAAGTTACGTGATATGTTGCTATTAAAAGCAACAATTAAGCCTGACGATGTTGAAGATACAGTGTTAGCAGATGATGCTGAGCTTTAAAAGTATTTAATAAGCGCGATTTGACCCGCACTTAACATTAAAAAAGCCGCTAAATAATATTTAGCGGCTTTTTTGTATTTGTAACAGCCAATACCTTAAGCCAATTGGGTGTAGATAATTTAACTTTGATAAGGTATATCACAGGCATAAAAAAGCGGCCAAAGCCGCTTAAGGAAGTAATATAATTTTAGTTTTAGCTTAGAACGCGTATTTAACTGAGAACTGCAGGCGATCTAAATCACCATCAACGCCACTTTCTGTTTCACGTTCTGCATGCTTTAACTCAGCACCAAACGTTAAACGTTTAACTGGTGAGTATAAAATATTAGCGCTATAGCTTTGGCTAGATTCAGTTGGGTCACCGGTAATCGTAAGCAAATCAGTGTTATTGTCTGCTGAGAAGAACGAGTAAAGGAATGTTGAGCGCCATTGGTTATTCCAATTGTGCTGGTAAGCGATAAACCCTGATGTAGAGTCAATTGCATCTAGCTCATCACCATTAAGCACTGCACCATGCGCAACATTTAAGCCAACGTAACGACCTAAGCCTTTACCTTGGGTAAGCATAAATTTAACGTTGTCTTGGCCAACTTTAAACATACCTGATGCACTAATACCAATTGATGTTTCATCAGCGTCAAGGCCGCCCACTTTATAAGTAAGTTGACGAGCAAGCGCTGCAACCACTAAGTTACCCCAATCAGCAGTATGTGTGTAACGTGCTGTGAAATCCGGTAATGATGCATCATCGGTTACAGCCATACCATTTGAAGTTGTAATTGTACTTTCAGGGTTTTCTAACGAGAAAGACCATGCGCCAGTTGTGTATTTAACTTGTGCTTGGCGAACAAATACCGTGCCTTCAGCTGGACCTACAAAATCAAGAGTTTCAGGCAGTGCACCAACATTTTGGAAGTTTGACCATGTTTGACCAAATAACCAGCCGTCGTAAGAAATAAATGCGTGGCGAATACGTGGCGCGTATGAGTTTGATACGCGCTCATTACCGCCAGCAGCAGATGCTAAAAAGTCTATTTCGATTTTACTACTTATGGTTTTGCCGTTGTCTAGGAGTGTTGATGTGCCAAAATTAAAACGAGACTGACGTGCGTGCATATCAAATACAGCATCAGAGTTGTTGTCGGCACCGACTGTTAATGTACTTGGTACATAAAAGTCACGCCCTACATTTGTACCTGCAGGCGCACCAGCTGAATAATCACTCCACATTGCATCGAGTTTTATATAACCGCCATAAGTCACATCAGTGCCACCGATGGTTGCGGCTTGTGCTGTTGCTGAAAGCGCGCACAATACGGCTGTGGCAGTAAGTGTTTTTAATACTGTTGATTTTGTTGTCATAGTCAAAGTCCTATTCGGGGCTGCTTGTTGCATTATTATACTTGTGGTGTGATACCACTTTTGATTAAGTATGCTTTTTACTCAATTACCTATTGGTCTATTAGACTAAGGTGGCAAGCTTGCCATCTCAGTATAAACATATCATTAACATTTTGTATTGATAGCGTAAAATGATGAAATTTTAAAACAATTTGAGCGTACAGTGAAATAAATCAAAGATAATACAACTAAGGTCTAATACTTTCGCCCGCTATGCTGGGTGATCCTTAAGATAGGCCTTAGGCAAGTAATTAAAATGGAGACGACTATGTCACAAAGTATCTATCCAGTTCCTGCACATATCAAGAATGCAGCCTTAGTTGATAACGATAAATATAATACACTTTACAAGCAATCTATTGATGATCCCGAAGGTTTTTGGGCAGAGCACGGTAAACGTCTCGATTGGTCAACACCTTTTACTAAAGTAAAAAACACCTCGTTTGATAAAGGCCATATCAGTATTAAATGGTATGAAGATGGTGAGCTTAATGCTTCGTATAACTGTATTGACCGCCATCTGGCAACTAAAGCAGATAAAACGGCATTGATCTGGGAAGGCGACGATCCTTCGCAAAGTGAACATATTTCTTATCAACAGCTGCATGACGAAGTGGCAAAATTTGCCAACGGTTTGAAAAAACTCGGTGTTAAAAAAGGCGATCGTATTGCTATTTACATGCCTATGTCACCGCAAGCTGTTTATGCAATGCAAGCATGTGCGCGTTTAGGTGCAATTCACTCGGTAGTCTTTGGTGGTTTCTCACCATCAGCAATTGCTGATCGTATTAAAGATTCTGGTGCTAAAATTGTTATTACTTCTGATGAAGGGCGTCGTGCAGGCAATACAGTGCCGCTGAAAGCAAATGTTGATGAAGCCGTTGCACAACAGTCGGTCACTACCATCGAACACGTTGTTGTACATCAGTTAACGGGTGGCGAGGTACAATGGCATGAACATGATGTATGGTGGCATGATTTAGTTGCTGATCAAGCCCCAGACTGTGCACCAGAACCGATGAATGCAGAAGATCCACTCTTTATTCTTTACACTTCAGGTTCAACAGGTCAGCCTAAAGGGGTGGTTCATACGACTGGTGGTTATTTAGTATATGCATCGATGACTCACGAATATGTATTTGATCTAAAAGAAGATGATATCTTTTGGTGTAGCGCCGATGTGGGCTGGATCACAGGTCACAGTTACATTGCTTACGGCCCATTAGTTAATGGCTGTACGCAAGTCTTATTTGAAGGTGTACCCACTTACCCAACCGCAGGACGTATGGGTGAAGTAGTCGATAAGCATAACGTTACAATTTTATACACAGCGCCAACGGCAATTCGTGCACTGATGGCCAAAGGCGATGAACCAACAGCGACTTCAAACCGCGATAGCCTACGTATTTTGGGCTCGGTGGGGGAGCCAATCAACCCAGAAGCATGGACTTGGTATTACGAAAACATGGGTAAAGGTAACTGCCCAATTGTTGATACTTGGTGGCAAACTGAAACTGGTGGCATCATGATCACACCTTTACCAGGTGCAATTGATATGAAACCTGGTTCTGCAACCCGTCCATTCTTTGGTATTGCGCCAGCATTATTTGATGCTGAAGGTAATGCTCTGGAAGGCGCAGTTGATGGTAACTTAGTTATTCTTGATAGCTGGCCATCACAAGCTCGTACAGTTTACGGCGATCATGAACGTTTTGAACAAACTTACTTCTCAGCTTATCCGGGTGTGTACTTTACTGGAGACGGTTGTCGCCGTGATGAAGATGGTTACTACTGGATCACCGGCCGTGTTGATGATGTATTAAACGTATCAGGACATCGCTTAGGTACTGCCGAGATTGAAAGTGCACTGGTTGCTCACCCTGCGGTTGCCGAAGCTGCTGTAGTAGGTTACCCGCACGATATTAAAGGCCAAGGTATTTATGTTTACCTAACGCCAAACGAAGGTATAACGGTCAGTGACGAATTAACCAAAGAAGTTCGTAACTGGGTTCGTAAAGAGCTTAGCCCAATTGCATCGCCAGATATGATCCAATGGTCACCAGGCTTACCGAAAACGCGCTCTGGTAAGATCATGCGCCGTATTTTACGTAAGATCGCTGCAAATGAGCACGAGCAATTAGGTGATACCTCAACACTTGCAGACCCTGGTGTGGTTGATGAATTAATCGAGAACCGATTAAATCGTTAAATATGCGTTAAAAACTTGATTAGAAGTTGATTCTAAACGTAGTATATCGGCTGTCAGCTATTTGATAGATGGCAGCCGAATTCATTAGGAGTGAACCATGAGTCAGTTTTTAATAGCGGATGACCACCCGTTATTTCGCGAAGCACTAAAAGGGGCATTAACGGCAAAGTTTGATGGTTTAGAGGTTTTTGAATCTGAAAATTTTGAAACTACATTGCAAGTGCTTAGTGAACAAGAAGATTTAGATATCTTACTACTAGACCTACATATGCCCGGCAGTGGCGATTTATATGGCCTAATTCGCATTCGTGAAGATTATCCAAGCTTGCCAATTGCTGTTGTCTCTGGCAGTGAAGATATCAATATTGTTTCAAAAGTTATGAGCTACGGGGCGATGGGATTCATTCCTAAGTCATCATCATCAGATGATATTGCCGGAGCAATTAATCAAATACTCGATGGCGATGTATGGCTACCACCTGAGCTTAAAGACAAAGTAGCGAGCGTTACCAATGAAGATAAAGAAATCGCCGCTCAAGTAGCCTCCCTTACCCCACAGCAATATAAAGTGCTGCAGTACTTACACGAAGGTTTGTTGAATAAACAGATCGCTTATGAACTACATATTTCAGAAGCGACGATCAAAGCGCACATCACCGCGATATTCCGTAAGCTTGGCGTGTATAACCGCACGCAAGCGGTGTTGATAGCTGCAAAATTACAACTCGAACCTATCGAGCAAACACATTAAGTACAGTATAAAAGTAGTCAATAATAAAAAAAATAAAGAGGCGTTGAGCCTCTTCATTCTACTCTATTTCTAGAGCCTAGCTAAATACGACGGTTCGATTACCATTAATAAATAGCTTATGTTCTGATGCTAATTGCAGTGCTTTACAAAACACTGTTTTCTCTACATCTTTGCCCATTTTAGCCATCATTTCAGCGGTGTTTGCATGGTTTACATGGGTGACGTCTTGTATAATAATCGGCCCTTCATCAAGCTCATTATTAACAAAATGCGCCGTCGCACCAATGATCTTCACACCCCGTTCAAATGCCTGATGATACGGTTTTGCACCGATAAAAGCAGGTAAAAATGAATGATGAATATTGATAATTTTACCGTCAAAACGGCCTACAAATTCAGGGCTTAAAATCCGCATATATTTGGCAAGGCCAATGATATCGGGATTGTAGCTGGCAATTAAGTCACCCACTTGCAGGTCGTGTTCAGCGCGTGATAACCCTTCATGGCTGACCACATGAAACGGCACATCAAAGCCCTTCGCCAATGGCGCTAAGTCAGGGTAATTAGCAATCACAGCCAATACTTCAATATTCAGTGCTTGCTCAAATTGCTTTAGCAATACGCCCCCTAAGCAGTGGGCTTCTTTAGTCGCTAGTAACACCACTTTAGTTTTCTCGTCAGTGTGCAGTGCTAATTGCGCGCCATCGGGTAACAAAGCTTGTAATTGATTTAAAAAATCTGGATGTGGTTGGCCCGTTAGTTCAGTGCGCATAAAAAAGCGCTGAGCATCTTTATCTACAAATTCATTATTGCGGGTAATATTTAAATTATGCTGATGACAAAGCCCGGTGATTTTCGCTATTAAGCCGACATCATCGGCACATTGCGTGGTTAGTATCGTGTTCATTTTTCCTCATTCTAATCCCGTGAACAGTGGCTCCATTATTTGTTAATTTGTCACAATAGCAAGGGCTTTATTGAGAAATTCAGTATTACCTAAATTGCTATAAGTGGAAAATAAAAAAATATTTTAATTTTGTGAGAAATTATTATACAGATTTCGTTATGGGTTATTTATTGTTCATTATCTTATTATCGTCAGGTAGACAAAATATAACAACGAAAGGGATAATTTTATGAATCTAATTAAATCAATGCTTGCGGCATCTATTTCGCTGGCTTTATTGTCTGGCTGTGAATCTGATTTTGTTGATCACCCTGATGAGCCTATAAATACCGCACCAGTTATTAGCGTAAGCGATACAGCAGTAGTTGAAAAACAAGCTATTTCAATCAGTGCCACAGTGCAAGATGAAGGCCCCGTTACTTATCTTTGGAGCCAAAATGCAGGGTTGTCAGTTGCATTAGAGAACACCAATACAGGGACTGTTAGCTTTATTGCGCCAAGTGTTAGCGAAGATAAAAAAATATCTTTAAATTTAACTGTTACAGACAGTGAAGGTTTAACGAGTGAAAAAAATGTTGTAGTTGATATTCAACAGCAGCTGGTTAAATTATCACTGGAAGGCATAGCAACAGATTCCCCCTTAATTGACGCGGCTATAAAAGCCAAAATAGGATCGCAAGAGTTCACGACAACGACAAATAGCGATGGTTATTATAGCTTAGAGTTAGCACTTGACGATGATGCTGATATGAGTCAATTGGTGACAATTGAAGCACAGGGTAAAGAGCAACAACAAGCCGCTTTGTTGCAGTCACGACTAATGAGCTTTGCAAGCTTAAAAACGAAAGCGGGCGATGACGCTGTACTTACTAATGACGAAGACTTTTCGGTAAATATTACTAATCTAACCACAGCAAAGTCGGCGCTTTTGGCGCGAGAAAATTTATTCGTAGACATTAAAAGCGAGCAAGACTTGAAACGCTTGTCGAATGAGATTAGTGCTGATGAGCTCGTTAAGGTTGCTACGACTATAAAAGTTATTTTGGACAAATCAACGAGCAATGAATTATTTGCTTTACCCGAGGGAGTAAATAATGTTTTAGAGCTGGCTTTAGATAATGAAAAAATGACTCAGTATATTAAAAAAGTGGAGCAAACGCCCGAGTTTAGCCAGGCCCAAGAAGAAATGCTAGCTGATGAGAAGGTTGTTCAGTCTACAAAGACTAATAACATTAAAACTTTTTACTATAATCGTGGCAATTTATCTATTAATCAAGTTATTGAATTAGATAACGACGGCACTGGTCGTTACCTTCTTCAAAATTATGATGGTCGCTTCGACTGGATATATCAAAACGATGTGTATACCTTAAATAATCCTGAAGGTTTTTATGCTTATCAGACTACTGCTGATATTGAAATTGGTGGTGAAACAAAGCGGGTTCGCCAAGAGGTTACTACTTATAAAGCAGAGCTAAAGTTAATTGCGGCAACTGAAAATGGTTTTTTAGTCAAAGAAACTGAGTATAAAAATGTAGAGTACCCAGATGGTGAGTTAGAAAATTATCAACTCACTAACGAGTCTATCCTTAAAGTATTCACTCAAAATGAGCAAGTTGATTTTACCTTCGCGCAAACTCAAAACCCTATTGCATTGCCTGCACCGCATATTTTCGTTGATCAAGTATCTCTTGGTGCGATTACGTTAATGTTAAATGACGATGGAACAGGTGCTGTTTCAGAGCTTGGAAATACGCCTATTACTTGGCGAATGATAGAAGATAATAACAAACAGTCATTACATATCACACTGAGTGATTACGATAATGAAACAATACTATTTAGGCAATTAACAAGTGATGGTGATATTGCAACGTTTGCTGCATTTAGTGAATTTGACGGAATTAAAAATGCGAGTGTAGGTACTGGCAGCATTATCGACGAATCAGAGACATTCAATATTGCAACAATCCCTGGAATATATAGCTACAACTTTGATGGTAAGAGTTTAGATGAGTTTTGGTTTGAGCTTTGGCCTGATGGCAAAGCTATTTCGATGAGTGTGTACGACAGCAATGAGGATGGGCAATTATCAGTTGCTGAAAGTCGAATTTATGCTGGTAACTGGCATCTTGATGATGACATTCTTACAATAACGCGAAACCTAAATGGACGAGATGATTGTTACTACGTTGAGCAAGATCCTAATTGCTGGTTGTGGAATACTCGGCAATGGAAGCTAATTGAACAGATCGAAGATACTATTTATGTAAATAACATGCATCAATTTACCTATAGCCAAGGTGAGGAACCAAGAGAGAAAACGTTCGATAATCGCAAGTTTAATCGAGCAACTGAGCGGCCTATTTCGTCGCCACTACCTGATGAAATTTTACAACAGATAGGCTATCAGCCCCCTGTTTCTTTGACTGGCCTAATTAGCCCTAATAACTACTTGGGTAAGCGTTTGTATTTTACAGATCATGATTATAAAGTGGAAGGCGAGCTTGGTTATTTTCAATTTGATGACAATAACTCATTTCAATATTATCAAGATAACAACCTATCAACAGGGACTTACCAGATATTTTCTGATAATCAATTAATATTACGCGATGGTTCATCATTAATGTATGGGGCTAATTATAGTTTATTAATTGGCTCGAGTAATGTGGTAATTGCTACTTTTGAAGAGCATATTTGGCCGCATTTTACTAGCGAAAACGATGCCAAAGAATACATGAGTATTGTTGCCGACAATAAACCTGTAAGTAACGTCGAACATTTAATCGGGCGCGATATATATATGGTCGACCGAGATCGAGATGATCAGTGGGTGGTTAGTTATTTGAAGTTTGATGAAGATAAAATCACAATTTATAGTGATGAAAGTTTCACAACCATTAATACAGAGCTTGATTACAGTGTTGATGACACAGGCATGATTAGCTTCCCGGATGATCAAAATACAATGTACTTATCGTTAGTGACTGATGAGTTTAATATTATTATTACTAATGATGTAGGAAATAGCAGTAAAGATTTTAACTATTTCTTATTTGATCAGCAAAAAGCAAAAGATTTTGTTAACAACACAAATGCATTAAGAGAAAGCGCACAGCGTTAACTCCACTTACAATCTTTTAGTTTTAACAAAAATAAAGCGCGATAATTTTTATCGCGCTTTTATTCGTTTTAGTGGCCTGCAAAATTACCGTCGCAGAGATTTTATATCACGTAAAATGTGTAAATGTTAGGTTATAAGGCCGACGCGGGGTAAACCCTTAAAAGAACGGGGGTAAACCCGCTGTTATGGTGTTGTATGGAGGTGATTGTGGCTCGTTTAATTTTTTGTTGTTTGATGGTTGGTGTTTTACCAGGGTGCGCGATGAGTGACCCATCTGCAGAGATTGATGAAAATCAGTATGTATATCCTTATAAATGTACACATAAAGGAGAGGTTGAATATCATTCAATCACGGCACGTGAGCCTTTAAGTAAAGCGTTTTTAGCTAAAATGCAAAATGCATTGCACGAGGGCTTTGAGCTAGACCCTAATAGTTGCGTGCCTGTAGAGGCAATACCAGACGCTAAGAATAAGTAATTCGTCTCAACGATTTAGTAACGCCATTAAGACAGATAAAAATATTTTAAATTTATGAGAAAAATTTAACTTCTATTCGTGTCTGTCATTGTTGTGATTTCTTCGTAAAATTTATTTAGCTATAAATAATAACTATCTAAGGAATTACATGAAGTTACAGTTTGAATCACCTAAAGTTAAAACATCAATTTTATTCACGTTCAGTCTTCTTCTATCTGCTTGTGGAGGTGGTAGCGATGACTCACAAACTACAAAATCTGATGCAGATAAACAGCCAGATAAAGTAGAAGCGTCGCGCTTAGTGTGGGAAAAATTATTACCAACAACAAGCTTTGCTTATTACTCGTCACCGGCACTTAGTGCTGATGAGCAAACAATTTATATAGGCACAGCTAAGAATGTACGCAATGACCCCGCAGGCAGTGATTTGATGGTAGCTTATAACCGCAATGGCAGTGAAAAGTGGCGTTACACTTTGCCTAATGGTGAAGAAGTGCGTTCAAGCCCTGTTGTACATAATGAAAATATTTATTTCACTGTTGATAAGCGAGTAGGTGAGTTTGAAAAAGCATATCGCGATTTAGTAGCTCTAAATAGTAGCGGCGAGCAAATGTGGCGTCAACGCGTATCTGATTATGGCTTTCAAACAGGTTCTGGTTTAACCAAGGTTGCGGCTTTTGAAGGCCAAGTTATATATACCGGTTTAGATATCCGCGCTTTTAATGCGCAAACGGGTGAGAGCTTGTTTGAGCGTTTATGTAACTGTGCAGAGCGACAAGACCGATTTGTAAATGGAGCGGTAAATCACAATGGAGAATTGGTATTTTATGATGAAGGGCGCGTACTTAAGCTTGATTTAAATAGTTATGAGTTAGTTGGCGAATTCAAAGATATAGACACCTTTGAAGGTGACTTGGTTTACTCTACTCCAGCTATTGATTCTAACAATAATATTTACTTTGGGTCTGAAGCCGGAGTTTTATACAGCTTTGATGATAATTTGGATCTTCGTTGGCAGTTTGAGTTACCAAACCCGCAGGTGTTCGAGGCGCCATACATTCGCTCATCGGTAGCGATAGATGAGTCGCGTAGTACGATTTATTTTGGTACAAAAAATAATGATGATAGTGAGTTTTACGCACTCGATATCAATGATAAAAGTATAAAATGGCAAGTGGCAATTACCGGTGATGTTTATGTGTCTCCTACCATTGGCGATAATGGTAATGTGTACTTTTCTTCAGAAAGTAATTTACTTTATACATATAAACCAGATGGCACGCTTGCATGGCAATATGATTTAAAAGCAAATGTAACTTGGTCTTCTCCAGCTATCGATAGTCAGGGGGTTTTATACATAGGTACTTTATCTGAAAGTAATGTATCGGCCGCAAGTGCAACAGGTAAGCTTGTGGCTATTCAAACCGACAGCACAGGTTTAATGCCTAATACTTGGTCTAAAATTCACCGGGATAATCAAAATAGTGGCGTGGTTAAGTAAAGTTAAAGTAAAGCAGTCGCACTAGTGTGCGATTGCTTTAACTAAAATTACAACGGGTTTACCACTGAGAACCGTTTATCAGAAACACTCCAGTAACCCAGATCAGAGACGATTAAAATTTTATAATTGTTACCTCGGCCATTAAAGAGTGCAGGGTCTAAGTTAAACTCTCCTGTATTTGGCAGTTCTTCAGCGAACTGGTACCAGCGCCTATTATTCACGATATTTAAATCCACTTGTTGCTTATCGCCAATTCCGCGAGAGTCATCATGCAGAACATACATAGCAACGGTTTGTCCGTAGAGTTTATTGGCGTTCCAGGTTATCGTTTTTTGCTGACCTACAGGGTAAATATCAAGGGCTTTAGGTGTGATAATAGTTGTAACCAATTTGTCTTTTAGTAAAAAGTGCTCTAAACCGTTATCAACAGTTTTACCTGAAGCAATACTAAAGAAACCATCAGATAGGCTCCAATAGCCTAAATCGCTGATGAGCATAAGTTTAAAGCGATTTGTGCCATTGGCCATAAAATGATAAGGGTCAATTTGGGCTGTTCCCGTGTTTTTTAAATTAGTTGCCGCTGGGTGCCAATCAATTTTCTTCAAATTATTAAAATCATCAAAGCTGTTAACTTTATAGTTGACGGTATGATTGACTAATACACTTATCGTATTGCCAATTAATCGTTTGCTATCCCATTCAATCGTAAATTCAGAGCCTATTTTTAGTTGGCTTGCATGTTTAGGGGCCGTGATAGAGCTAACTCGCTTTGTTTCACTTATCGCGTTGATATCTCTGGCAGGGCTAAATTGGTTCTTTGTGGAGTGTGATATATGGTTTTGCTTTTCGAGTTGTGCTAACCACTGTGTGTGTGGATTATTGTTTAGCTTATTAATAGTCGCTATTAATTCAAATGCCAAGGGAGAGTTTGATTTAGCATAAACAATGAGCTGCTGCATTTGCTGTGAAGTTAAAGTATTAAACATATTTGTTTTTATCACAAGCTCTAACCATTGAACTTGCTGTTGCTTGCTTAGTTGTGTTAGGTCAATATCAAATAATGCTGTTTTATTCAGTGTATTTTGTTCATATTGCGCCGTGTATTTTGCTAAGGTGATATCGTAATATTGGCTTGATTGTTGTGTACCATTGGCAAGCCATAGCTCTGCATTCTTTAAGGTTTGTGAGTACTTACGCAAACTTAAACCTAGCATGGTACTTTCATAACGCCCCTTCATGCATTTTTGATCACTTGTCGAACAATGTAGTAGCTGTTTATTTAAAAAGTTATTTGCTTGCAAATAATCACGTTCTTTTAGGTAATATTGATATTGCTCATATAGTACAGTACTAAGTTCATGTTCAAAGTTTGGGAGTAGCTGTTGATAGATAAACATGGCTTTATTCAGGGCTTGTTCTTGCGCAAGTTGTGCACCTGCTTGAGCATATAAATTTGCCGCAAAATGGTTTAATTTTGCGAGCTCACAATGTAGTGGGTGGTAGTTATTCGCAGCATTTTTTAATGTTGAGTCTAGTAACTTAATTGCTTGGTCTATTTGATTATCTTCTATCAGTAGGCTGCTTTTCATTAACGATTGCCATGCTTTTTGCGAGGCAGACGTTGCTGTCGTATTTTCATTCTCGAGAATTAATTGACGGCTGAGTATAGGGTGATTATCACGATGAGTAAAAATATGTATTAATAATTCCAGTTTTAGTTCGGATGCATCGCTATTTTGAAAAGCTATTTTGATCTGCTTTATGTCACCAGCTAAATAGCTATCTTTAGTAAGCCAACCAAGCAATTTAATGTTGCTGTTTTGAGGGTTTTGCTGCGATAGTTTTTGCCAAAGAATTCGTGCTTTTTGTTGTTGATTTAATTTAATTAAACTTTTAATTTTTAATATTTGCATGTCAATCGAACTATCGCACAACGCCAATATATCTAAAGCTGCTGTAAAATTTCCATGCAAGTATAAGCTTTGGGCAACGGTTAAGAGTACGCTTTGTTGGTTTTTTGGGCTTAATTGACTCTGCATTACTTGTTCAACACCAGCAAGTAACAAGGCCGATACCGACAGTTTTGCACCTTGCGGCGCTAGCGGTGTGCTGCTAATTAGTAAGTTTTGATAAAAGTTGAGCAGTTCATACTGTTGCTTTGCGGCTTGCTTTTGTTCATCTTGATAAAGAAATAAGCTAATACAGGCGACACCCAAAAAAGCGATAGTTGAGGTTATTAGAGCAGCAGTAAGAGGGGAGCGTCTTATAAACTTACCTAATATATATGTTTTTGAGTGTTTAAACCAAAGTAATGGACGATGCGCCAGATAAGCGGCGATATTTTGTTTTAATGTATCTGCTGATGCAAAGCGTTGCTGTGGTAGTGGCGCCAGTGATTTATTGATGATTTCTTGAAGCTCTGTACTAATAGGTTGTATAAGTAGTTTTTCTAAAATACGCCCAAGGCTATAGATATCAGCTTGGGTTGTTAAGCTTTCACCAGCCAGTTGCTCTGGGCTTGCAAACTCGTGACTAAGCGCTTTTATATATGCGTTATGTAATGGTATTTCATGATTCATGGAACTGGAACGCGCAACCCCAAAATCAACAAGTTTAGGTTCACCATTGTTATCTACTAGGATATTTGAAGGCTTTAAATCTGCATGGATCACCCTATTTTGGTGAGCATACTCAACGGCATCACATACTTTTTGAAATACCTCTAACCTTGCTTTTTGCGAAAGGTTTTTTGCGTAGTTAATTAATGTATCACCGGCTATATATTGAATGATGATGTAAGTGCCAATACTGCATTTACCGACATCTAATACGCTAGCTATATTGGGATGTGATAATTTGGCAAGATATTGCGCTTCTTGTAAAACATGTTTTTGTCCATGTAATTGTACAATGGATGGATAAAATAACTTAATCGCTACCTTTTGATTTAACTGGCCATCATTTCTAGTCGCCAAGTAAACTGCACCCATTCCCCCATAGCCAATTAATTGCTCTAACCTAAAGTGACTTATTTCGCCGCCTTGCAGTTGTAAAAGCTGATGATCATTAGTAAGTAAATTTAATTGGCCATGTAATAAGTCATTAAACAATGAGCTTTGATCATTACTTGTATGTGCATTTATTAATTGCTTCACTTCAATGATGAATTGTTCATCAGATAGTTGTAATTGCAGCAATCCTGAGGTTAAGTTGTTGGCATGGTGTGTAAGTAAGTGTTCAAAACACGAAAGCGCGTCTTTAAATTGATTCATTAATTATCTTAATTTGTTTGAATACGCACTTTTATAAACGCTTTAGCAGCATCTAATTCGCGATAAATAGTAGCAAGTGAGACCTTGAATTGTTTAGCTAGCACTTTAGTATCTAGGCCCAAAAAGTAATGTTGAGAGAATATTTGAGCTTTTTGCGGATGATTTTTTTCTAGATGATTTAGGGCGCTATCTAATGCTAAAAAATCCTCTTGGTGTTTTAGTTGATCGTTTTGTTGCTGGATTTTTTCTGCGTTAGGAGTGCGTTTGAGAGTTTGAAACTTGCGAATTTCATCGCGTAAAATATTACGGATAAATACACTTAAATAAGTATTAAATTGTGTTTGGTGATTAATGCTTTGTTGTGGCGGGATTAATTCAATAAGTGACTGATGTAGTAGCGATCCAGTATGCGGTAAGTGCTGCAATACATAGGTTGAATCGATTTCATTACGGTAACCTTCTAAATGTACATGACAAACTTGTTTCAGGTGGTAGTAAAGCCGAGCTTTAAGTTCATCAGCACTTTGCGGGCAACCATTTTGCCAGCCATTGATTAGATCTTCTAATGATGCCTGCATCGATCTTCCTTATTTCGATATTTCAATTAATAAGGTACATTTGCGGGACTTTAATTACAAGTGTTAACTTAATGTTCGTTAATCAATTCTCTCAGCTGTGAGGGAGTCGTCCCAGTCCAGCGTTTAAATGCGCGGCGAAAGTTAGTTAAGTCGCTAAAGTTAAGTTCGCCTGCTAGGGTTTCGTTACTTTGCGCTAAAGTGGCGATATTAAACACCGCGGTTTGGCGATTGATACAATCTTGCAAGGCGCTAAAACGAGTATGATGTTGTTTTAGTTTTCGCTTAAAAGTGGCGGGGCTCATAGCGAAATGCTGGGCAACTGTTTCGAGGTTTTGTTGTGGTTGAGCGCCAATATGATTGCGCACTAATTGCAGCCAAGATGCCGCAGGTAAAGGGTGCTGCTTTATGGTTGCTAATGATTGCTGCAGCAGGCTCGGACAGCTATCTATTAAGTGTTTGTTATAAAGTTCATCACTAATACTGACCATAAATAATTGTTGTGAAAACTTGCAGTTGGCTTGTAGGTTAGTTTGATATTGCTCTATGTGTGAGGGCTGCGCATAGGGAAACGAAAAACATAAATCACTGTTATTACCTATTCGCCATTTACATGTTGCAGCGATAAAACTGGCAAATAATTCGCAGCAAAATTGTTCTACGGCTGCATTTATTGCCCCGAAGCTGAGGTTGATAATGAAGTAATGTCGGCCTTGATGGTATTTATGTTCGGCATTAAATAAGTTAAAGCCATGTAAAGGAGTGCGTGTGAGTAGTTTTTGCAGTGTGCGTAAACTTTCTGCTTGAGAAAATGCGCTATATAACGGATTGTGATTAAGTAGTTTTCGCCCTAGTAAAAAACTGAGTTGGTGTTGATTATCAAATTGACGACAGTTTTCTTGTAATCGATAAAATTGCTCAACACTGATCGAAGCCGTTCCAGCTGCAAAATCTTGATAAAATAATCGAGTCCCTTTGAGTAACTTATCAGGGTGTACCCCTCGGTGCTTGGCTAAATCCACTAATTGCGCCGCCCATGACTGTAAACCTTGATAAGGAGAGTCGATATAACTGCTGTTGCTAAGGTTTGCACTCACGCAGTATGTCCATGTAAGTTTTTGTTCGTTAGTAATTTTTGATGCAATTGACTGAGTAAACCAGAGGTCGAATCACGGTGCGTTGCAGCTACTAAACTGGTGTGTACTTTTTGTTTGTAGCTCACAGCTTTGTCGCTGCTATTAAACGAAAACGCTTCTAAAGCACTGACTAACGATACGCTTAGCCGCTCTGCAACAGCGAGTTCGGTATTGGGTAACATGACAATAAAGCAATCACTGGCGTAACGGCAGACTAAATCTTGTTCACGTACATTCAAGGTGATCACTTGAGCAAACTCTTGTAACAGCTTATCGCCTTCTGCATCACCGAATTGACGATTAAACCGATCAAATTGAGCAATATCTAACATCAGTAATGAAAACCCATGCAGGCTATGATGGAGCAAATTTAGCTCGCGGTTGATCTGGCTTTTCATATAATCGGCGCTAGCTAGGCCGCTGATAGCATCACTGAGTTGATGCTCTCGATAAAAGCGCTCGCGATTACGTAATTGTTGATTAATGGTCATTTGCTCTTGGTGCCAATGATACAAAGCCATGGTCATTAAAATCATCCCAAATGGTGCGGGAATAGATTCAATGGTACTGAGCCATGCTTGTTCATCGCTGTAATATACAAATTCATCAATAAAATCGAGGGTCATCGATAAGTTCATAATCGCAAGGCCTGAGAATAATAAGTTAGTTACTCGTCCCTTTGGCCTACTTAATAGAATAAAAAAGATCCACAGCAGGGTCATGGCAGTAATACCGCCTTCGCCACCGACATCAAACCAGTCGATCTGGCTATGGCCTTTGTAGTGGCCGTAGCTAAGTGTCAGGGTTAATACGCTGGTTAACATCACCACTAAGATAAGCAGTAATGAGCGATGTAATTTTAAAAACGATAAATTCATTGTCAGCTCAATAGGTATATTTGATAGCCAGAATAAGCAAACAGCTTAAACACCACTAGGGTCAGATTAGCTCACAGTGATGACATATTTTTTACGTTGGCAACTTTTCAAACGGATTATTGTTGATTTTTGAATTAAAAAACCATAAAAACAGGGGGTCAAATCAGCTCATTTTGCCGTATTTAACTACTTAAAATGCCCTTACAATGGCTAATTATCAAGGACGTAACGGGTACTGACATATTTCTTTCATGATTGCCCCTTAGGGTGTTGCTGCGAGCCAAGCATGGCCAAGTAAACAATCAAAATCATTAGCAGCAACCAAGAGAACAATTATGAACCCTTTTATCAAATCGAGTATTGCATTAGCGTGTTGTGGTATTTTATATGCGACCCCAGCCTTAGCGGATGGTCGTGTGCAAGGTCGCATCACTGATGCCAGCCAAAGTGTGTATTTTGGCGGCGCGAAAGTATCGGTTAAAGAGTTAAACTTAAATACGGTAAGTAACCGCGATGGTTCTTTTTCATTTAATAAGTTGCCAGCGGGTGATTACACCCTAGTGGTTGATTACATTGGTGCCCCCTCGGTAGAACAAAAAATTACGGTGGTTGATTCACAAGTTTTTACACAACAAATTATAATTGGTGAGCAACAAGAAGCCATCGACAATATCATTGTTTATGGCCAAAGTGCTGGCCAAGCAGGCGCAATTAACCGCCAAAAAAACGCAACTAATTTAAAATCGGTAGTCAGTGCAGACTCGATTGGCCAGTTCCCTGATCAAAACGCAGCAGAAGCATTACAGCGTTTACCGGGTATTTTTATCGCTCGCGACCAAGGTGAAGGGCGATTTGTTGGTATTCGCGGTATTGATCCAAATTTAAACAACGTTACGGTTAATGGCTTAAATGTGCCGTCGCCTGAGGCCGGTGTTCGCTCTGTGGCGATGGATGTATTGCCAAGTGAACTAATTCAAAGTTTAGAAGTAAGTAAAACTGTTACCCCAGACATGGATGCCAGTGCTATTGGTGGCTCTATCGAAGTAAAAAGCTTAAGTGCCTTTGATAAAGCAGGTGAAAGCTATAGTTTTACTGCACAGGGCTCATATAACGAATTAGAGTCAAAAACTAGCCCGAAGCTTTCAGGTAGTTACACTAATGTTTATGAGCTTGATGGTGGTCTTGATCTAGGTGTAGCAACAGCTATTTCGTGGTTTAAGCGTGATTTTGGTTCACGTAATATGGAGACCGACGGTGGTTGGAGTGAATTTGATGTTGAAGATGCAGCAACTGGCGACAAGGTCTCATTATTTGGCGCTGAAGAAATTGAGCAACGCCAGTATCAAATTACCCGTGAGCGTTTAGGTGCAGCACTTAATTTAGATTTACACAGCGGCGCCACTGATAAATATTATTTACGCACACTATATAGTGACTTTTCTGATGATGAGTATCGCCAACGTAATGAGTATAAGTTTAGCGATGGCAAACTATTAGATAGCAACGAGAGCGGTGCAAACTTTAGTGGTGCAGAAATGGACCGCGATACCAAAGACCGTTATGAAGAACAAAGTATTCTTTCACTGGTACTTGGTGGTGAAAATCAATTAGATAATTGGTTTGTTGAATATAATGTTGGTTATTCTAAATCAGAAGAAAAAGAGCCAAACCGCTTAGATGTGACCTTTGCTGGTAAAGATATTGATATGGGCTACATTGCGCGCGTTGATACTCCATTATTAAGCCAATCGACTAATGCCCACGATTTAAGCCTGTTTGAGATGGATAAAATTGAAGCGGCCAATAACCTTAGTGAAGACGAAGAGCTTAGCTTTAAACTCGACTTCAGCCGTGATTTTGTGTGGCAAAATAATAATGGTGAATTTAAGTTTGGTTTTAAACATCAAAATCGCGAAAAGCGTAATGATGTAAAGGTTGCTATTTATGATGGCGACTTTTTAGATGCTCTTGGTAGCGACTTTGTCGCGCCTGCACCTGACTTTGATTTGGGAAGTTTTGGACCGGGCCTTGATCGCGGCGCGATTCAAGCCTTTGTGAGAAAAAATAAAGAGGCGTTTGCTTTCAATATTAATGAGTCACAAGTTGAATCTGATGGTCAAAGTTATGTAAGTAATGAAGATATTACCGCCGCTTATGCGATGGTTAGTATGGATATTGATAAGTTACATGTTGTCGCGGGCGTGCGTTATGAAGGTACTAAGTTTGAAACGCAAGGTAACCAAGTTGACTTAGTAGTCGATAAAGTCAGTGATACAGAAACGGTTACCACAACGCCTTGGCAAGTAAGTAAAGATTATGACTACTTTTTACCAAGCTTAAATTTACGCTATAACATCAGCGATAAACTAGTGACCCGTTTTGCTTATACCAATACTATCGCGCGGCCAACCTTTAGCGATTCGGCCGCTTACCAATTAATTGAAACTGAAACAGTTGAAGATGAAGGCGTAATGGTTACAGAGCGTAAAGCTGAAGTCGGTAATCCAGCTCTTGACCCTTATGAATCAATGAACTTAGACGCATCAATCGAATATTACCCAGGTTCCATTGGGGTGTTATCTGCTGGTGTTTTCTATAAAGACATCGACAACTTTATTATTCAACAAGAAGTACAAGATAACGGTGATTGGGATGGTTTTGACGAAGTAGTGCAAATGGTTAATGGCGGTAAAGCGTCATTAACGGGGATCGAGCTAAACTGGAACAAAACCTTTAAATCAGGATTTGTGCTTGGTGCAAACGGAACCTTTATTGATGCGGATGAAAAATTACCAAATCAAGCAGACACAGTGGCAAATATCATTGTGGGCTTTGAAAATCATGCTATTAGCACTCGTTTAAGCGCATCATATAAGAGTGAGAGTTTCCAGTTTGATGATGCTGATATGGCGGTTTATGAAGATAGCCACATGCAATTGGATTTCAGCAGTAAATATTACTTAAACGATAATATGAACGTGTATTTCAATGCCACCAACCTAACAGATGAGCCAATGTACTTGTACCACGGCGAAAAACGTTACAACTACCAGTACGAATCTTACGGTCGTACATTTGAGCTAGGTTTTACGTTTTCTTCTTTGTAAGGTGAACATATGAGCCTGCTTAACAGTAGGCTCATTGTTGAGGGTATTATGATTAATAAAACTATTTTGTATATTGCACTAACCGCATGTTTAGCAACGGTTGGTTGCACAGCTCAAAGTAACAAACAAAGCAGTACTGACGTCGCAAGTACCAGTAAAAAAGCCTCCGACAAGATTGAGTTTTTAGCTTTTGGTGATGGTGGTTATCATGTTGACTATCCAAAAACTAAACACATAACCAACCCTAAAAACAAGCAACAGTTTATAGCCGCAGAGCTTGCTGATTGGTTAGAAGATTATCGCCCTCGCGATGAATTTGACCATGCACCAATATATATTTATCCAGGCACTGAGATTGCTACAGAGCAAGGGGGCGCTCAGGCTGTGGGGATCGCAATGGCAAAATTGTGTGAAACAAAAGCGTGCCAATTTGCTATTCAGCTCGGTGATAACGTATACCCTGATGGTGCCGATGCTAATGATGGTAAAGACGACCAAAAACGTTTACAAGACTTAGTGTATGCGCCGCTTGAGCCATTATTTAAAGCTGAGCCTAATTTAGTGGTGTATTCCGCATTAGGTAATCATGATTGGAAAAGCTCGCGCAAAGGCGTAGCGGTACAAACGCAATGGATGGCAGAGCAAGCGAACTTTCACCTAGACGAAAAAGGCTACTATAGCTACAAAATGGGTGAGCCGGGTAACGATGTAGAGTTTTTTGTACTCGATACCAATATGTTACTGGCAGGGCAAAGTTATTATGATGTGCCGCTAAACCCAGATGGCAGCGAAGCAGATGAGCAACAAGCAATACGTGATGGCCGCGCAGATCTTGAAGTACACGACCCCCATGAAGGGCCACAAAATGATGAAGACCTAGCTCAGCTTATATGGCTTGAACAAGGCATTGCAAACTCGACTGCTAAATGGAAACTGGTTTATGGGCATCATATTTTATGGTCAATTGGGGGCACTAAATATAGTGAAGGCCACGTACTGCGTAAATTACTAATGCCAACTCTTTGCAAATATGCAGATGGTTATATTGCCGGCCACGAGCATGACTTAGAGTTACTAACCGATGATTGCTCAAAGTTTGATACCGGTAATAGCGTTGGCAAATTGCCGCTGATCATTTCTGGCGCTGCGTCTAAAATGCGTGGTAAACATACCCCGTTTGCACAGTTTCAAGAACGCCAATATCCTGAATATGATTTGCTTTGGTCAAAAAGCTTTGTATGGGGGTTTAGCCACATCAGTCTGGATAATCAAGCCAATAAGCTTGATGTGAGCTTTTATACCACGCCACGAGATTTAACGGGCAGTATTATTGATGAAGGTAGTTTTAGTTTTTCTAAACGCACTCGATAAACTTATATTTTGCATAAAAGCCAGTGTAACTACGCTGGTTTTTTGTTGTTTTAATGTGTTAAATTGTGCATTTTTTTGCATGTTTGTACATTTATTTACGGTTGCGTAAATATTTGTAAGTGGAGGTAATGCTTTGTAAATCATGGAATTATTGCTTTTGTTAATGGTCAAATTCAAACTATTAACAATAAGGAATTGATTACATGCGTGGCCCGTTATTTAAAACTGCACTAACAACCTCTTTACTTGCAACCCTAACTGCGTGCTCTGGCGATGACTCAAGCTCGAGTAAAAGTGGTTATATCCAATTATACAATGGCTCTTATAATAGCCCGTACACCCGTTTATTTATCGAAGATGCTGAACGCTCAGGCACTGATTTTGGTGGCGTTACCACTCGTCATAATTACAGTGCTAATAACTATGATGTGAGCTTTAAGTACCTTGATGCAAACGACAGTTATATAACGATCAGTGAAAAAGCAGTTTCGGTAAAAGACGACATGACCCAATTATGGGTGATGAATGGCGATTTTTCAGAGCCAACATTCAGTGAGTTAAGTGTACCAACCGGCAGTGATGAAGGGGCTATTAATTTAGGCTTCTTTAATATTGCCGGAGAAGACATTAGTTTTGATGTGTATTTAGCAAATGATGATGGCTTATTTGAAACCGCTGAGTTAATTGCATCACCACGGTATTTAAACGAACTGGCACTGCAAAGCTTTGATGAAGGATATTACACACTGTATTTAACTCAAAGCGGCAGTACTGATGTGCTATTTGAGTCTGCTTCGATTTACCTAAATGATGATGCCAGTTATGTTGCGATGATCAGATCAAGTTACGCCACTGAAGAACATGGTATTACGCTAGATCTCGTTACTTCAAGCAATACCGTAACCACGCTCAAACATCAAAATGCCCAAGGGCAATTGCGTTTTATCAATACTATTGATGATTACCCGCAAACTAGCTTTAGTGCAACGCGGGGGAGCGCAAGCAGCACTTCGCAAGTAACCGCTAATGACAGCTACTCAAACTACATTGAGCTTGCTCCAAACAGTTACAGTATTGCTATGTTAGATGAGCAAGGAAATGCAATTGTTGATAACTTTTTACTAACCCTTGAGCGCGAGCAAAGTAATGTTGGTGTTTTTTATAAAGATAAAGATTACGGCCCGCGAATGATGACAGTAAAAGAAACCTTAACGCCAAGTAGCTACAGTCATAAGGTGACAGTCGTTAACTTAATTGATAGTTACGCGGGGCAAAATATTACTGACGTTGATGTGGTATTTACCCTCAATGGTGAAACCGTAGATGATGCTAAAAATATTATTGATGGCATCGATCAGTATGACCAAGAAGATCAGGTTGTCGATAATGAAATTTACACCACTTATGTGCTTTATGAAGATAATGGCCAGCAAATTGTACTCATGCAACAAGGCGATATGGACTTTAGCCAAGAAGGTAACTACATATTAATTCTTGAGCATGATGAAACAACCAGCACTGGCTATAAAATGACGCTAGAGCGAACGGTTACTGATTCGGTAGAGTAATCTTACTTTAATTTCAGCCTCGTAATAGCGAGGCTGAGATTTTTGGGTATATTTTCAATACACTTTACGTTATAAGGGAATATTAAAAGCAGTCAAGGATTGAAAAATGGACGATGTTTTAGGGCTCATAGTCATTTTATCGTTAGTTGTAGTCGCAGGCTCTATTGCCGGTTTTATTGCTTTAACGCAAATAAGTACGTTAAAGCAAGATATTGCGATGTTAAAAAAACAACTGCGTGGAGTCATGGTAGACAATACCGGGCAGCATCAAGTGTCGCTAGACATTGCTGCTAATATAACTGAGCCGCAAGTAGATCATCCGTTTACGCTAGAACAATCATCCCAAGCTGAGGCAACTTTACATCAGCAACCATCGGTAAAAAAATACGTAAACACCGCACCGACTATAATAACAACTTCTCGCCCGAAACAAGCTTCTCCCTCAGTTATTGATATTTTCTTTAGTAAATTAAAAACACAGTTCCAAGAAAATTGGATGACCTGGATTGGCGGCGTCGCGCTGGCCTTTGGTGGTATATTTTTAGCAAAATACAGTCTTGATGCCGGCTTATTATCACCAAGCTTACGACTCACCTTAGGGGGCTTATTTGGTGTCGCATTAATTGCCGGTGCCGAGTATTTACATAGAAAAGGTATTGTCTTCGAAGGCTTTAATAATTACGTGCCTGCAGCACTTGCAGGTGGCGGGTTTATTAGCTGCTTTGCATTAACGTTATTAGCTTATTCAAGCTATGCCATGTTAAGCCCAACCGTGGCGTTTGTGATGCTGGCATTAATTGCACTGGCCGCAAGCTCTATGGCGCTGCGTTTAGGGCCTTTATTGGCCGTGCTTGGCATAGTTGGCGCTTACAGCGTGCCGATTTGGGTTAATACTGGCAGTGGTAATTTAGCTGCTTTACTGATGTACATTGGCTTTATCACTTTTGCTGCGGTATTAGTGGCGCAAAAGGTAAAACGTAATTGGCTGTGGTATTTACTATGGGCTGGGCATATTGGCTGGTATTGGGTGGCACTGAGTGTAATCAATACGCAGCAATATTGGATTGTTGGTGGTTTTGCACTGCTCTCTATTATTGGTTTAATTGCCATAGCTCGATTAGGTTTAACTTTGCGTTTATTAGAATATCGCCCACATAGTTTACAGCGATTATTAAAATTACAGCCGGATCATCCGTTATTGTTAGCGATAGTAATTCCTTTATTGCTGACGATAATGGCAGAGGCGGTGAGCTTACAATGGCAAATAGTGATGGTGTGTTTAATCGTCATGCTGTTATTTTTAGTGCTGCAAAATAGTCGTTGGGATCTTTGGCAAGGTGTGGCGTTAGTGGTTGCGATGTTATTAGTCTTTAGCCAACAACGTTATAGTGTCGATAGCAATGATCATTTGTTTGTATTTAGGGAAATGTATGGCGTAGGGTTATTACTTGCGGTTGGGCTTTGTCTATACGGGCTTTATTTTGGCGCGCGTTACTATAAACGTTTAACGTTTCATTTAGTGGCTGCGTTTAGTGTGTTTACCTTGATTGCAACGCTCTATACCATAATACCCGAGCAAGGCTTAGGCGTTGCGTATCCGCTATGGACTGTATTTTTGCTAGTTACGAGTGGTGTATTAATTAAACGCGCACAAACAGCTCACACTCAATGGCAGCAGTTTAGTTATTGGGTTGGCGCTAATGCTAATATAACTCTTTGTTTAACTATGTTATTAGCCGATAGCGGGTTAACCCTCGCACTGGCTGCTCAAGTGTTGGTTATTAGCTATCTGGTGAAACGCCATGATGTGCCTATGCCGTATTGGCCTATTAAAGTGCTGGTGGCTGTGGTGCTGGCAAGGCTAACCTTTGCACCGTGGACGGCACATTATTTTGATCTAACCATATTTTCAATACATTGGAGCGCAATTGTGTATCCATCAGCGGTTGGGTTATTTTGGTTTGCCGCAAAACAGTGGCAACAAACAGATATGAAAATTTGGCTCGAAGGGGCTGCATTACATTGCTTAGCATTATTTATCACTACCGAGACCAGCTATCAATTAGTCGGGCATTATCCACAGCTTACTTCTTTAAGCTTTTATGAGCAGGTATTACTCAGTTGTAATTGGTTAGTACTTGGCTGCGTTTATTTGCATCGGTCACACAGCGCAGGGCAACTGGGTAAACTTTATCGCATTGCAGGGCTTGCACTTGCGGGACTCGCTGGCTTGTTGTTGATAAGTACAGCATTATATGAAAATCCACTATTTATACGCCTTTACGTTGGTGAAATGCCATTATTTAATTGGCTGTTATTAACCTGGCTCGTACCAAGTATTCTTACACTGTGGTTGGCTAAATTAGTTAAACCACTTAATGCTAAGTTTAGTCAAATAGTACTAGGTGCATCAGGCTTATTAGCAGTGTTAGCTATCAACACATTGATCCGCCAATATTGGCAAGGCGGGTTCATTTATCTTGATAAAGCGACCAGTGACGCCGAGCTATACAGCTATTCGATCATTTGGTTATTACTTGGCGCGTTGGTGGTCATTACCGGGCATTTAAAACAACAGTTGCTACTACAAAAAGTCGGCTTAGGCATTCTCGGCGCGGTTATCGTGAAGGTATTCTTAATTGATATGGCAAGCCTGACCGGCTTGCTCAAAGCTGTATCATTTATTGGTTTAGGCCTGTCGCTCGTTGGCCTAAGCTGGCTGTTTCAAAAGCTCAGGAGTAAAGCACCAGCGGGGTAATTTAACTCAAGCAGTACACCCAATAAGATTGTTGGGTGTACTTAGTTATGTTGTTTAACGCCAATCTGTTCTAACCTTTTGCCTAGCCCCTTTAACTTCACGCACTATGATTCAGCAGTGCTTTTAATTTCCCTGGCTTGATTGGTTTAGACAAATAATGAATATCAGCGGCTTTAGTCGCTTGTTTTAGCTCTACGTCGCGTACTGCGGTGATTAAAATTGCCGGCACATTGGTTTGCCAAATTTCCCGCAGGGCTTTAATTAATGTAATACCATCGTGTTCATGGCCTAACTGATAATCCATTAATATCACATCCGGTGCGCTGTGTTCATTTGCGTATGCGAGTACGCCTTCAACTTGATCAAACAACTGATAATTAGCTTGCCACTTTTGTAATAAACTGGCCATGGCGTTTAGGTTTTCAGGGTCATCATCAACGGCAACGATATTCATTGCAGAGCGCTCTTTAAACAAGCTATTGGTAACGTGTTTTTGCTGAACAAATTGGCTTTCGCCATAAGGGACTTCAATACTAAAGCAGCTACCTCTTTGCGGGGTTGAGCGCACATCTAAGCGAATCGACAGTAAATCTACCATACGCTTTACTACGCTAAGACCAAGGCCAACGCCTTTATTGTCAGAGGCCTCTACGCGGTAGAAGTCGTTAAATATTTTTGCTTGCTCTACCTCGCTAATGCCAGGGCCGGTGTCCCATACTTCTATGCGCAGGTGATGCTTGCGTTTACGACACGCTACTAATACTTTGCCCGTATTGGTGTATTTAACCGCATTTGATACTAAGTTCTGCACAATTCGTCGCAGATAGGTGATATCGCTGTGGACAATATGTTGCCCGCTGCGCACTGTGAGCTTGAGGCCTTTTTCACTTGATAAAATGGCGTACTCGTTGCGCAGTGGCGCGAGAATATCATCAATACTAAAGTGGCGTGGGGTCGGGGTCATCGCACCTTGTTCAAGTTTGGCAATTTCTAATAGGGCTGACATTAAATGCACTGTTGAATCGAGGCTGGCACCGAGCTTTTCGAAGTTATTGATATTATTATCAGCGAGGGATTTTTCATCTATCGCAGCAAGGTATAAACGGGCGGCGTTGAGCGGTTGCAAAATATCGTGACTTGCTAAAGCTAAAAAGCGGGTTTTACTGTCATTGGCTTGCTCTGCTTCTCGTTTTGCTAAAGTGAGTGCTTGCTCTGTTTGTACGCGGCTTTCTATTTGTGCTTCGAGATCTTTATTGATAGTTCGAATTTCTTGGGTACGCGCTTCAATACGATTTTCCAAATCCATATTCACTTCTTCAAGTGCATTTTGTGTGGCAATGTGAGTGGTAATATCTGAAAAGCTAGTAACAAAGCCGCCATCAGGCAGTGGGTTACCGATCATTTCGTACACTAGGCCGTTACGACGGTGACGGATAAAGTGATGCGAACTACCATTTTTTAAATGTTGCACGCGCTTTTCTACTTGGCGCTCTATTTCACCAGGGCCACATTCACCGCGCTCGGCATTGTAACGAATAATTTGCTCAATCGGTTGTCCTACTTCTAAAAATCCTGTTGGGTAATTAAACATTTCTGCGTAGCGCTTATTCCACGCAACAAGATTAAGCTCTTTATCAACAACTGAAATACCATGACTGAGATTCTCTAAAGAGGTGAACAACAGGTTTTGGTTAAACTGTAGTGCTTGCGTTGTTTCATCAAAAAAGTTAACCACTTCTTCAAATGCCATTCGCTTGCCCGATGCTACCGTGTGGATCAAAGCTTGCGCTGAAGAGGCGCCTAATACACCAGTCAAGGCGCGTTCGCAGTAAGCTATAAACTCAGGATCGGGGTGAGTGTTATTGTCTCCGAGTTGGTGAGTTAGTGAAAAATGCGTCAATACTTGTTGGCTACGCTGGACTCCTAAAAAGGTTTGTAACAGTACTTTAAAATCGTATACCGTGGCTTTTACGTTTTTGTTTAAACGTCTTGCAAGTACTGCTTGCTCCTTGGGATTAACGAATGCTGCTGCTTGAATTTTATCAATTAACCGCTCATCAGCTCCCAGTGAAAAACTAATATAACAGCCAATATTGGCAAATAAAGCGATCAGTGTGCCGCGGGTAATAAGGGTTTGTTGTAGTTCGGTGTCAAGTGTATTACCTGCATCTAAAATAGGTAACATTAAAAATAATATCCAACAAATCAATCCTGCTAATAAACCAGCATAAACACCGTAGGCATGACCTTTGCGCCAGTATAGGCCGCCCACAATGGCCGGTAATAATTGCGTTACCAAAGAAAATGCCACTAATCCCATGCTGGCAAGTGCTTTGCCGTGACCAAACCATTGCTGATAAAAATACGATAAGATCAAAATACCGGCGATGGTAAAACGCCTTACCAGTAATATTTGTGGCTTATAACTGCTGGTGATCAGGTTGCGTTTGAATTTACGTCGCAGCATCAGCGGTAATACCACATCATTTGAGATCATAGTACTTAGGGTCAAAGTGGCAACCACAATCATCGCAGTCGCCGCAGATATTCCGCCAATAAACACAAACGTGGTAAGCAATGCATTGTCATTCATTAATGGCAGTGCCAATACAAAACTATCAGGAGAGAAGCTATTGCCGATCTGTGGATGAATAGCTGCGGTGGCTATTGGTAAAATCATTGCTGCAGTCAGCAGTAAATACAGTGGAAATGCCCAACGAGCGGTAAATAGGTGACGTTTGTCTTGGTTATCAACCACAGTAACGTGAAATTGTCGTGGCAAACAGATGATTGCAGCAGCGGCCATCAGTGATTGGCCAATAAAGTTAAAGCTTAAAAAGTTAAAATTATTCCAATGTTGCCATAAAGATTCTTTTATTTGTCCTTCATTAGCAGTGGGTAAATTATACAAAGTGTACACCGCCAAAGCCGCCACTGCTACTAATGCCAGTAGTTTTATCATTGATTCAAATGCGACTGCGAGCATTAATCCTGAACGGTATTCGGTTACATCAACTTTACGGGTGCCAAAAAATATTGCGAACATTGCCATGATCAGGGTGGCAGAAAGCGCGACCATTGAACCCGATATTTTATTGTCACTTTGTAGTAGTAAGAAGCTGTTGCTCAGTGCCTTTAACTGTAAGGCGATATAAGGAATAGTTGCTAGTAGCGCAATCATAGTCACCATAATGGCGGTGGTTTGACGCTTACCATAACGGGCAGAGATAAAATCGGCTATGGTGGTGATATTTTGTTTTTTACTCACTAGTACCAGTTTGCGCAAAAATCCTTGTCCGAAAAAAAACAACAGTGCAGGACCAAGTAGAATGGGTAAATAACTCCAACTGCTGGTAGCTGCAGTACCAACAGAGCCGTAATAAGTCCACGAAGTACAGTAAATACCCAGCGAAAAGGAGTAAACAAAAGGGTGATGGCTAATTCGTTTTGCCAGCGGTGTGGTTTTATCGCCCCAGTTTGCTAGCCAAAACAATATGCCAATGTACGCTAAAGCGACAAAAATTAGTGCAGCAGTCATGTTTTTATTCAATTTTTATTATGTTATTGCACACCATACCAGAAGTTTTCACTATTTTGAGCTGTCAATTTTTGTGAGTATTCTGAAAATAAACATATTTATTTGATATATATGAGAAATTTAATGTTTTATTGATGTATTAGACTAATGTCGCAAGTGTGCAATATAACCTGGATGAATAGTTAAAATCACCGAGTGGAAAGACTTAACATTATGATAGAAAACGTTTTTTACTTTTTTGTAACAAGCGCTTTAGTACAGTTTACGTAAACGTTAACTTGTTGTTACGACTATGGTCTCAATTCAATATTGTTCAGGCATTGCTAAGTTTATAGCCGAGAATAAATCGAACACATCACTTTTTACAGATGTTAAAGAGGAAATAAAAAATGGCTTTTAAAGATGAAGAACAAGCAAAAGCTTATTGGGCGGAAAACATTTCACTGCTGTTTAAATTATTAGCAGTTTGGTTTGTCGTGTCGTTTGGCTTTGGCATATTACTGGTTGATGTACTTAATGAAGTGCGTTTCTTTGGGTTTAAACTTGGCTTCTGGTTCTCCCAGCAAGGCGCGATTTATACCTTTGTGGCTTTGATTTTTGTGTACGTTTTCAAAATGAATACGTTAGATAAAAAATACGGCGTAGACGAATAGGAGCTAAGCAATGGATGTTCAAACACTCACGTTTATAATTGTCGGGTTGAGCTTCGCGCTTTATATCGGCATTGCAATTTGGGCCCGAGCAGGCTCAACAAAAGAGTTTTATGTAGCAGGTGGTGGTGTTCCGCCTCTGGCTAATGGTATGGCAACAGCCGCTGACTGGATGAGTGCTGCGTCATTTATCTCAATGGCGGGTATCATCTCTTTTGCAGGGTATGATGGCGGCGTTTACTTAATGGGGTGGACCGGTGGTTATGTACTACTTGCTATGTGTTTAGCACCTTACTTACGTAAATTCGGCAAGTTTACTGTGCCAGACTTTATCGGCGACCGTTACTATTCACGCACCGCGCGTTTAGTGGCAATCTTATGTGCCATCTTCATTTGTTTTACGTACATTGCAGGGCAAATGCGTGGTGTAGGCGTTGTATTCTCACGTTTCTTAGAAGTTGAAATTGAAACTGGCGTTTACATTGGTATGGTTATTGTCTTCTTCTATGCGGTACTCGGTGGTATGAAGGGCATTACTTATACCCAAGTAGCACAGTACTGTGTACTGGTATTTGCTTACCTTGTTCCTGCCATCTTTATCTCTATGATGATGACGGGTCACTTCTTCCCACAAACAGGCTTTGGCGCGACATTAATTGGCAGCGATGGTGTATACGTACTTGATAAACTGGACGGTTTAAGTGCTGAACTTGGCTTTGCACAATACACTGAAGGCTCTAAGAGCATGATTGATGTGTTTGCTATTACTGGTGCCTTAATGGTTGGTACTGCCGGTCTTCCTCATGTAATCGTACGCTTTTTCACTGTACCTCGCGTTAAAGATACGCGTATTTCAGCGGCATGGACTTTAGTATTCATTGCGATAGTTTACACAACAGCACCAGCGGTTGCAGCATTTGCCCGTGTTAACATGATTGATACCATAAATGGTAAAGACGGAAGTGGTACTGAATACGCTGAAGCACCAGTATGGGTAAAAAATTGGGAAAGAACGGGCTTAATCACTTTTAATGATAAAAACGGTGATGGCAAAATGTTCTACACAGCAGGTAAAATTGATGATCCAAACAGCGCTAACGAAGTTAACGTTGACCGCGACATCATGGTACTTGCTAACCCTGAAATTGCTAACTTACCAGCATGGGTCGTGGCACTTGTGGCCGCCGGTGGTATTGCTGCGGCACTATCAACAACCGCAGGCTTATTATTAGTTATTTCGACTTCGGTATCGCATGATTTACTTAAGCGGACCTTAAAACCAGACATTAGCGATAAACAAGAGTTACTCGCAGCGAGGTTGGCAGCCATGGTTGCGATTGTTATCTCCGCTTACTTTGGTATTAATCCGCCTGGATTCGTGGCGTCGGTGGTGGCATTTGCATTCGGCTTGGCCGCAGCAAGTTTCTTCCCGGCGATCATTATGGGTATCTTCTCTAAGAAGATGAATAAAGAAGGTGCGGTTCTAGGTATGGTTACAGGTATTACCTTTACTGCGGCATATATCATCTTCTTCAAGTTCATCAGCCCAGAACTAAATAGCCCTGAGCATTGGTTCTTAGGTATTTCACCAGAAGGTATTGGTCTAGTTGGTATGCTTATTAACTTTGCAGTTGCTGCAATCGTGGTTAAGTTTACCGCTGATACACCGCTTGAAATTCAAGAAATGGTTGAAGGCATTCGTAATCCTAAAGGGTCTAGTGAAGCTCACGCTCACTAACAACGCTGATACTCTATTAATTAATATTGATAGATCCAAAAGCCCGACTTAAGTCGGGCTTTTTATTTATCGTTGATAGCAGTACAGTGATTGTACGATTGTTTTTTGCGAGTAGACAAATGAATAATGAGCAACAGGAAGTCGCCCAGTTTGTGCTAGCACAAATGCCATTTAGCGACCTTGATAGCAGCGCAACAGATTACTTTATAAAACATCTCGATGTTATTTATCTAACCCGTGAAAACCAAACGCAATGGCTGCAATCAGCCTCACCTAAGCTGTTTTTAATTCGCTCTGGTTTGTATGACTTAGTGGATGCAAAAGGCGATGTGATCACTCGTTTAGCACAAGGCGATTATTTTGGCTTTCCTTCACTGCTGACCGGCGAGGCAATTCAAAACCGTTTAGAAGTGCAAAAAGAGGGCATAGTTTATATGCTCAACCAAGATGCTTTCGACTACTTACGCCGTGAATATAAAACGTTTGAGCAGTATTTTGTTCGCGCGCATGCAAATCGGCTGCTTTCTTCACATTATAAAAGCCAAAACGATAGTTGGTCTGAACGTAAGATATCTGAACTGATGTCACGTAAAGCGGTCACTTTGTCGCCTGATGCAAGTATTCGCCAAGCAGCTAAAAAAATGAAAGAGCACGGCGTTTCGTCGATTATGGTGACAGAATTTGAACGCTTGGTTGGTGTGGTTACAGATCGCGATTTACGCAACCGGGTATTAGCCGATGAAATCGATCCCAAACAAGCGGTTAGCACTATCATGAGTGTCAAACCCAAGTTTATTTTTGAAAATAACCGTGTTTTTTCAGCGCTGCATTTAATGCTCAAACATAATATTCACCATTTACCAGTGTTGGATGAACACCATAAAGCGTTGGGCATGATCACCAGCACTGACTTATTACGTCAGCAAAAGAGCGATCCCGTTCAATTGATTGGCCGTATTTATAAAGCTCATAGTGTCGCAGATTTAAAGCGTTATGCGGCAGAAGTACCTAAATTATTGCGGAGCTTTTCTCATAATATTGATGATATATCGTTGATAGGTAAATTACTCAGTGGTTTAACTGATGCGTTAACTTCACGGCTAATATATTTATTCCAAGAAGAGTGCGGTGCCGCTCCTACTAGCTTTAGTTTTATTTGTTTTGGCTCTCAAGCGCGTGAAGAGCAAACCCTGCATTCTGATCAAGATAACGGCTTATTACTGCCTGATGACTTAAGCGAGCAACATCAAGATTACTACCGCCGGATGGGTGAGTTTGTTTGTGAGCAGTTGGTCGAGTGCGGTATCAGGCGTTGTCCTGGTAACATTATGGCCAGCAGTGAATTGTGCAGAATGAGTATATCTGATTGGTGTGAAAAGTTTTTTGCTTGGATAAAAAGCCCAACGCCGCAGGCTATGCTGAACTGTAAAATATTTTTTGACTTACGCTTTATTGAAGGCTCTACAGCGCTTTACACCGCATTTTGTGAGCAGCTAACTCGTATTTCTCGTAACGAATTATTTTACGCGGCAATGGCAACCGATATTAAATCTAACTCAGTACCAATTGGTTTATTTAATCAGTTTAAACTCGAAAAAGATGCGAAACAGCACAAATACATCGATTTGAAAAAACGTGGCGTGGTGATCATTAACGATATTGTTCGTCTATATGCGTTAAAAGCAGGCATACGCCGAGCGAACACCCAAGAGCGCTTAGATGCATTACTGAAACATTCATTGTTAAGTAATCACGATGTATATAATTTGAAAGACTGCTGGCGATTTTTAACTCAGTTACGTTTGCGCACGCAAATAAACGAAGAAGGGCTACCGAGTAACTGTATTAACCCAGATAAACTAAACTCCCTTGAACGTCATCAATTAAAAGAAGCCTTCTATTTACTCAAGCTCGCACAACAAGCTGCGGCATTTAAGTTTGCTCGTGGAAGTTTATAAATATGTGTTTTGCTATGAATAAGGTGACAAGCTAAGTGGTTAAACGTTGGTTGAGTCGCTATTTTGCGCGTAAGCAATTACTTGCTCAAAATGCACTAGTACAGCGCTATATAGTAATTGATTTAGAGCTGACTGGGCTTGATCCAAAACAGCATGAGATTGTCTCGATTGCGTGGGTGTTGATAGAAAAGCAATGCATTAAATTAAGTCATGCACAGCATATAATTAATAAAGATGTACAGCGTCTTGAGCAAAGCCCTGTTTATCATGGAATTGCCCAGCAAGATGTCGCAACAGGGCAAAGCTTAGCGGCCATTTTAGCTAAGCTAAGCGCTCATTTTTCGGACGCTATTTTGGTATTTCACAATGCGACTTTAGATTGGGGATTTTTAAAGCAGGCATTTCAAGCACATAATATTGATGTGCAGCCTTTATTGATCATTGATACTTTTCAGATTGAAAAAAAGCGCTTGCACCAACAAGGCCATGAAATCGGCTTGGATGATTTAACCCTTGGTGCTTGTCGGGCGCGTTATGAGCTACCTCATTATGGTTGCCATCATGCACTTACCGATGCCATGGCTACCGCAGAATTGTTGTTGGCACAATGTCATCAAATAAGCTGCGGTAAGAAGTTGAAATTGGCTGCGCTGGTTTAAAGTGATGCTAGCTTGAGTATTGTCGTAATTTATCGTAGCTGAATGACTGCTATAATTAGTATCTAAATCAACTCATAAGTATTAATTTTTATTTTCAAAAATAGGCTCTTATAGTGCGGTTATTCGGTACTGTGCTTGCTATTATAGGAGGCTGTTATTTTACTTTCTCGTTTGGTTTTTTATCTATGAAAAATAATTTACTGCCATCTTTAGCTGGCGTTTTAGTAAGCTTGTTTGTTGTATGGTGGCTACATGGGTTTTTATTGGTTGACCGCTGTTTAGACAGTGGTGGAGCTATTAATCATAAAACAAACTTATGCGTGGGCGCAAACGAGCAAATAATAGAACTTGCTACACCGTCAGGTATGTTAGTTATTTATGGTGTGGTGATTATGGCTTTGTCGCTATCAGTCAGTGTACTGCTGAAAAAGCTAGGTAAGCGCTAAGTTTTGAATTGAAGAGCGAACACGGCAGTTCGCTCTTAACTTTGAATGCTAACTGATAAAGCTCGCTGGCATTTTCACAGCAATTACGCTGCCTTTAACACAGATCACGTTGTTCGCTGATAGCGTGATGTCGACAATCACTTTGTTGGGTTTTACTTCAATGAAGCTACCTATTAGCTGCAGCTCTACCCCCATTGGAGTCGGCGCTAAAAAGTTAACATTTAAAGCCCCTGTAACAAAACGAAATGCAGGTTGAGTCCCCATCTCTCGCTCTGCATATCGATAAGCTATAGCAGCGGCACTGCCTGTACCATGGCAGTCAATCAGGGACGCAAGCAGCCCACCATAAACAAAGCCAGGGATTGCTGTATGGCAAGGTTGCGGCGTAAAGTGGGCGATAGTTTTATCGATATTGCCTTGATTTTGCTCATCCTGATACCAATAACTTTTTAATTGGTGACCCTGCTCATTGTTTTTGCCACAGCCATAACAATGGCTGAGCTCATCGGGGTAATAATCTTGAAAGGCTATATTGTTCATTAAAACTCCTAGTTCTAATTGGGTTATCCGGTGACTCGTTGATCATCAATCACTTTGCCATCATCAGCTAAGCTGCCTAGCTCGACCAACTCAACACTGCCATTTAATTTTGTGTATTGTTTTAAGTTATCTAGCAATACGCCGGTGAGTTCCAGTTTAGTTAGCTCTGATTGGTCTTGATCGTATTCACACAATAGCTGCATTTTGTCTTGATGATCTTGTAGCTTGACCACTAAGCGCATTTTCTTTATCCCCTTAACACTGAGTCTAATTCGCTCTATTTGTTGAGGATGAACAAACATACCTTTTATTTTCGTGGTTTGATCGGCTCTACCTAACCAACCTTGAATGCGCATGTTAGTCCGACCACACGCACTTTGCCCTGGCTTGATAGCCGATAAGTCACCGGTTGCAAAACGGATTAACGGATAATCAGTATTGAAACTTGTAATAACCACTTCACCAATCTCACCATCTGCGACTGGAGTGAGGCTGCCTGGGCGCACAATTTCGACAATTAAATCTTCAGCGATAATTAACCCATCGTCAGCAATGGTTTCATAGCCAATTAAGCCTACATCGGCACTTGCGTAAGCCTGTAAGGTGTTGATACCTTGTTGTTTAAACGACTCGCGCAGTTCATGAGATAATGCCTCTCCAGTCACCAGTGCTTTTTTGAGGCTGCTAACGTCACGTTTAGTTGCCTGCGCTTTATCCAGTAATATTTTTAAAAAAGAGGGAGTGCCACAATAACCTTGCGGGTGTAAATCTTCTATTACGTCAAGTTGTTGATCTGTTTGCCCTGGGCCTGCGGGTATAACCACACAGCCACACGCACGCGCCCCTGAATCAAGAATAAAACCGCCAGGAGTCAAATGGTATGACAAACAATTTTGTACTAACTCACCTGCTCTAAACCCCGCAGCATGAAAGGCTTGGCCCATTCGCCACCAATCTTGCTGGCAATTTTCAGGGTCATAAATAGGCCCCGGTGATTGAAAAATTCGATTTATATGGCCACTTTTAGATGCGAGACCGCCAAGCGGAGGCTGTTGCTTTTGTATGTCTAAAAGGTCAGATTTTCTGGTGATCGGCAAAGTCGCTAGTTGTGAGCGAGTAGTGATATTCGTGGCATCAATGTTCGCTAATATAGCCTGATAATAGGGGCTGTTATTTTTTGCATAGGTAATAAAGTCAGCTAAACGGGACAATAAATTTTGTTCTCTGGTTTCAGAGTGTTGATGTTCATTGGCATGATAAAAATGGCTCATAATAGCTCCAGTAACATAGAAAAAGTAGAGAGATAGATAGGTTGATTACAACCAGCGTTTGCGACGTTTATATGACTTAAGATCTTTAAAGCTTTTACGTTCTTCGTTACCTCCACCGAGGTAAAACTCTTTTACATCTTCGTTGTTTAAAAGCTGCTCTTGTGTGCCATCTAATACAACTTTCCCTGATTCAATGATGTAACCATAATTAGCCGCTCTCAGTGCATAGTTGGCATTTTGTTCTACCAACAGCATAGTAATACCTTGATCTTGGTTAATCTTTTTTATGATTCCGAACACTTCTTTAACCAATAATGGCGATAACCCCATCGATGGCTCATCGAGGCAAATCATCTTTGGACGTGCCATTAATGCACGGCCAATTGCCAGCATTTGTTGTTCGCCACCTGATAAATATCCAGCTAAGCCTGTGCGTTCTTTTAAGCGAGGGAAATAGTGGTACACCATTTCAATGTCTTGATTTATTTGTGCGTCTTTGCGGGTAAAGGCGCCGAGTTTTAAGTTTTCTAGAGAGGTCATATCTTCGATGATACGACGCCCTTCCATAACCTGAAACAATCCACTGCGCACCACATCTTCGGCATTTTTATTGTCTATTCGTTCGCCCATAAAGGTAATGTCGCCTTTAGTGACTTCGCCATTTTCAGTTTTTAATAAGCCAGAAATGGCTTTTAAGGTGGTTGATTTTCCTGCGCCATTTGGCCCAAGTAGGGTGACTATTTCACCCTCTGGCACATCTAAACTAACACCACGTAAAACTTGGATGACTTCATCGTAAACAACTTCAATATTGTTAACGCTTAGAATTGGTGATGCAGGTTGTATTTTTATAGCTGCTTGTGACATAGCTAACTCCGTGAAAAATTAATAATTTATCAGCGGATGAAAATAACGAGATGCTTCATCCGCTGCTATGTTTAACGAGCTATTAAAAACCTAACCACGCATCACGGCGCTCAATGGTTACCAGTGATAACTCTTCAACGACGACATTGCCTTCGTTATAGTTGCCTTTGTAAATGTAAACTTGGTTAGTGCCACGGTGATCTTGTTCACTCCAGTTGCCCGCAAGGCATACGCCTTCAAGTCCTGCTGGTACCCAATCTTTACGGGCATACATGGCTTTTTTAATATTTTCACCGGTTATTCCGCCGTTATCTTTTGCCCATTCCATAGCCTCTTTCATAAAGAATGTTGAGCACACGCCACGAATGTAATGATGAACACGCTCTTCTTGGCCTGAAGGGTCTGATTGTTTTGAAATCTCCCTAACGAGTTTCATGCCAGGTACTTGATCAGTCCAAAACGGCGTCATAGCTGGAAATACATAATCTTTAATGCCTTCGCCCGCAGCTTGGAATATTTTTTTATCGCCCCCCCATATATTCGACATAAACTGAATATCGGTACCAACGGTGTTACATGATTTAACTAAAGACAATACTGAACCACCTAGATTGCCTATATATCCGTAATTTGAGCCTGAGCTTTTTAAGCTTAAACATTGCGCTTTAAAATCACCTGGTTTCATCGAAATAACAACCGCAGGTTGTACATCAAAGCCTAATTCGGTGGCGTACTCTGCACAGGCTTCTTTCGGTGCATTAGGGAAGGGGTGATTTGCACCAATATGAGTAAACTTAGGTTTGCCTTTGCCCCCCTTTTTTTGCCAGTCCTCAGCTGCCCACTGGACTAAACCGCGGCACGCATCTGAATAGGATGCGCCGTAAAAAAAGTTATAAGGAGCTGGTTTCTTTGTATGTGGGTTTTTACCCATAGGATCCGTTAAGTGGCCAGAGTAAGACGCTGAAAATACTGGTAGTTTATCTTTGGCTACAAATGAGATCAGTGCTTCGGTATCAGCGGTGCCCCAGCCTTGCATGGCAACCATGTTTTTACGCGAATGCCACTTTTTATAAGCGGCAATCGCTTGCGGCACTTTGTAAGCGTAATCAATTGTTTCATATTCGAGTTTAGTGCCATTGATGCCACCATTTTCGTTAATGTAAGCTAGGGAATCACGCACGCCGTCAGCGTAATTTTTACCAACAAAAGCTGTCGGGCCACTCATATCAGCTAGATGACCAACAAAGACTGAGTCTTCAGCGAATGTTTGTTGGCTGGTGCACAGCGCGCTTACTATTAATAGAGACGTTAATTTTGCCTTATGATTGTGCATAACTATTTCCTTTTTCTTTTTATGGCTAGATTGCCAATTATTTACGCATTAATGATGCTCATGTGTGTTGTATATGCTTAAGTTAGTGTCTATTGATTAGTACGAGAACGGGTAAAACTTCCAATAGTTTTTAATTTGTGCCCAGCGGTGTGCCATGCCTTGCGGCTCAAAAATAAGGAATAAGATAATCACTAAGCCAATGGCCATTTCTTTGATATAGGCCAGGCCATCAACCACCATTGGAATATTGCCCCAGTCGGTCATTTTCATTAAACCTACGCCGCTTTCGAGTACTTCTGGTAGAAACACCATAAACACCACACCCATTAAGGTGCCTTTAATTGAGCCTAAACCGCCGATGATGATCATGGCTAAGAATTGGATCGACATAAATAAAGTGAACCCTTCAGCAGACACATAGCCTAAGTAATGGGCATATAAGGCACCGCCAATACCGGCATAAAAAGACGATATACCAAAAGAGAGTAAGCGATATTTATTGAGCTTGATGCCCATGATCTCAGCTGATAGATAATGGTCACGTACTGCAACAAAGGCGCGACCATCACGACTGCGCATCAGATTACAGCCCCAAATATACATAATAACTAAGGCTGCTAAGGCGATATAAAAGAAACTTTCATCGCTATTAAAAACAAAGCCAAATATACTAATTGGGTCGGCAGATGAGCCAGCAGAACCACCAGAAAACCAGTCAGCACGGGCAAAGAAGTCTTCTAAAATAAACTGCGCAGCCAGTGTGGCTATAGCTAAGTACAAGCCTTTAATTCTTGAGGCCGGTAAACCAAACATCATGCCTACAGCCATTGTTAAAAAACCAGCCAGTGGAATACACAGCAATACAGGAATACCAAAGGAGATATTGAGCCATGCTGATGCAAAAGCACCAAAGCCAAAAAATGCGCCATGACCTAATGAAATTTGTCCGGTGTAACCGACCAAAATATTGAGCCCTAGTGCGGCTATCCCTAAATATGAAATTTGAATAAATAGGGTTAGGTAATATGCATCGACTAAGTATGGCGCTGCACATAATAGGGCAATTGCGAAAATTGCCACATTTTTGATGGTTGTTGTTTCAAAAATTGTATTATCTTGTTTATAACTGGTGCGGAAATCGCCGCAGGGTCTCATGGTTAAACTGGACATAATAAACTCCTAAAATTTACCTTTATCTGCACTTGTTAGGCGCTATTGATGCACCTAAATCGGCTTGTTTAAATACGTTCAATATCTTTTGTGCCGAACAAACCGTATGGTTTGAACCAAAGGATGACGAGCAACACGTAAAATGGTGCGATGTCATACATATTGCCAACATGCAGATATTGGCTGTCGAAAAACTCAGCGACATTCTCTAATACACCAATGATCAAACCACCGACAATAGCGCCGATGATAGAATCTAAACCGCCAAGAATAACTGCAGGGAAAACTTTGATACCAATTAATGACAGTGAATTTGAAACCCCGTTTACCATGCCAATAACAATGCCAGCTGTGGCTGAAACCGTAGCAGCAATACCCCAGCTCATAGCAAAAACTTGTTTTACCGAAATACCTAAGCTTTGTGCAATCTGTTGATCAAAGGCTGTGGCTCGCATTGCTAAACCGTATTTTGAATGTTTAAAGAATAGATAGAAGGCAACCATAATTATTAAGGCGATTACGGTGCTCATTAAGTAAGCGGCTTCAATGTTCAAGCCAAATATTTGGATGCTATTAGTGGTAAATACTTGCGGGTAACTTTGCGCTGAAACACCAAAAATCCATTTCATCAAGGCTTGAAAAAAGATTGATAAGCCAATGGTGATCATGATCACTGAGATAATAGGTTCACCTATCATCGGGCGTAAAACAATCATTTGCAGCAGCACACCAAAGATTGCCATAAAGGCCATTGTCAGTAAAAAGCCCACTACAAAAGGCAGCTCTAAATAAATCAGTACTGCCCAGCATACCCAGGCACCCACTAATAAAAACTCACCTTGGGCAAAGTTTACAATTTGCGTTGATTTGTACACTAATACAAAGCACATCCCAACGACGCCATAGAGTAAGCCGACAATTAAACCATTGACGATTAGTTGAATTAGCAATTCAAAATTCATGAGACTCTCCGTGTTATGTTGATAGTGTTATCAGCAGCCGTGCAGGCTGTTTCGATCAGCGAAGTGACTTTAAGCTGGGTTTGAATACGGGTTTTAGTACCATCTTGAAATACCACCATGGTATCAATATCAACATTTTCCTTGTTGTCATAAATGGATGAAATAATGTCGCCATATTTATCCGCAATAACACTACGGCGAACTTTACGGGTTCGTGTTAATTCGCCATCATCGGCATCAAGTTCTTTGTAAAGTAATAAAAATTTATGGATTTTTTGTGATTCAGGAAGTGACTCATTGACGCGCATTATTTCTTCGCCAATTTTTTCGTACACTTCAGGCAGGGTTGATAAGTTGGTGTAGTTGGTAAACGACAGCCCTTGTTGCTCAGCCCATTTCGCAACAATACTAAAACGAATACAAATGATGGCTGATAGATAAGGCTTTGCTTTACCTAAAATAACGGCTTCGCCAATAAATGAAGAAAACTTAAGTTTGTTTTCTATATATTGAGGAGAATATTGTGCGCCGTCGCTGGTGCAAGCGAGATCTTTGATCCGATCAATCACCACTAAATGGCCAGACGGTTTAAAGTAACCGGCATCACCTGTTTGCATCCAGCCGTCAATCACGTCTTCATCATAGGCTTGTTGATTATTAAGGTAGCCACTAAACATTCCGACTGTTTTAGCAATAACTTCGCCAATACCGGCTTTATCGGGATTAATGACTTTAATTTGTGCATTATCAAACGCGACGCCAACACTGTCGTAGTCAACATCGGCTTCATGATGGATGGTGTAAGCTCCGCACATTTCTGTTTGGCCGTAGAGTTGGCGTAAAGGCACACCAATGGTTTGGAAAAACTTAAAGGTGTCAGGCCCCATCGCAGCTCCGCCGGTGGCAGCCGATTTTAAGAATGAAAAACCGAGTCGATCACGAAGTGCTTTTAGCAGTAGAATTTCAGCTAGCCATGATTTTTTGCCTGTTACTTGGCTTTGCTCAGCCAGCTTCATGGCAAAATTAAATAGCTTTCTTTTAAAAGGTGTTGAATCCATCATACGGGTTTGTACGTCAGCTAAAATGCCTTCCCATACCCGTGGTGCTAATAGTACAAAGCTGGGGCCAATTTCTCGTAGGTCAGCCATGAGTGTTTCTTGTTCTTCAACAAAATTTACAATTTGACGGGCGATCAGTGCTTGGCCAATTGCATAGACTTGCTCCATGATCCAAGGTAAGGGCAATACAGATACATAGTTGTCGCCAGCTTGACGCGGGTCAGCACGTAAATATGAACTACAGTGCTTAATAAAATTGCCACCATTGAGTAGGGCAATTTTGGGTTTTGATGTGGTACCTGAAGTGGTGCAGTAAATAGCAATGTCGTCAGGGGCTGAGGCATCTATCATGGCTTGATAACGATCAGGGTATGCTTGTTCGAGTTCTTGGCCCAGTGTGTATAGGGTATTGATATCTATAAGTCGCGAGTCGTTGTATTTGCGCATACCTCTTGGGTCGCAATAAACAATGAATTTTACTTGCTCTATGCCATCACCTAAATCAAGTAATTTATCGCATTGCTCTTCGTTTTCAGCAATCACAACGGTTGCGCCACTGCTAGCGAGTAAATAGATTACTTCGTCATGCATTGAATCTTGATAAATACCTAATGAATGGCAACGTAAAGCGTGAGCAGCAATTTCGCCCCATATCCATTCTGGGCGGTTATCACCAAGTAAGGCAATGGTATCATCTGTATTCACGCCTTTGTTACTCAACGCGAGCGACAACCACTTTACTTTATTGTTATATTCGGCCCAGCTGAACTCGTTCCAAATACCAAACTCTTTTTCTCGCATCGCCACCATATCAGGCCAATGCGTGGCATTGTGTTGTAGAATTTTGGGGAAGGTATTCAGTTCACCCATCTCAAAATCTTGATTGATTTGGCTAGTCATTAACTTACCTCCTCTAAGGTGGCTGGCTCTGCGTCGTCTTCAAGACCAAGGTAGGCACGTTTAACATAGGGGTCAGCCATGACTTCGTGTGGTAAACCAGAAATTAATTTTTTACCAAAATCCAGCACCATAACTTCATGAGAAATATCCATTACAACTCCCATATCATGTTCAATCATAACGACCGTAATACCGAATTCTTCATTTAAATCGAGGATGTATCTGGCCATGTCTTCTTTTTCTTCCAGATTCATTCCAGCCATTGGTTCGTCAAGTAAAATCAGTTTTGGGTTTAGAGCCATTGCACGAGCTAATTCAACGCGTTTACGAAGCCCGTAAGACAAGGTGCCAGCGATGGATTTTCTGATATGAGAGATCTCAAGGAAGTCGATCACTTCTTCTACTTTTCTACGGTGAGCGAGTTCTTCTTTTTGCGCCCCAGAAGCCCAATATAACGGCCCTGTTAACCAATTGTTTTTTAATAAGTGATGGCGACCAACCATAATATTATCGAGCACTGACATATGGCCAAATAAGGCTAAGTTTTGAAAAGTACGGCCCATACCTAAGTCTGCGCGGTCATTGGGTTTTAAGTGGGTAACATCTTGATCTGCAAAGGTGATTTTTCCACTGTTAGGTTGATAGCGGCCAGAAATGCAATTGAGCATTGATGTTTTACCAGCCCCATTTGGGCCAATAATTGAAAATACAGAGCCTTTAGTCACCGAAAAACTAACATCTGTTAAGGCTTTAACACCACCAAAGGCTAGCGATATTTGCTCTATATTGAGTATCGATGTTGTCATACTCATACTCCTAAATTTAACTGAGAATAAAAATGAATAACGAATGCGTTGAAAAATAAGAGGGGGTGAACCCTCTTTAAAATGTATTAACGGTTGGGGTCGTTATTACACACAACAAACATTAGAAAGTGTTCTGTCAGCTAGAGGATGTATCTCATTGTGGCTTGTAGGTAATTTGAATCTTTATCTAACTCATCAATTGAAAAGTTACCGACTTCAATACCCACTTCGAGTTCTTTAGTTAAGTTTTGAAAGAGGTTTATACCCCATTGCGTACGCTCACGATTGGATACATCTCCATCAACTTTGCCGTACAGCACGCTTGAACGCAGTGAATCATTCCAAAAATGACGATAGGCAACTAATACAGAGGTAATATCTTCAACTTCTTCACCATAGAGATCTTTAACAGCCGCAGCCCCTACATAGCGGCCTAAATCACCTTTATGAATTTGTAGGCGTAAGTCATCTTTTCCTGTTGTTTTAATTCGTGCCGCAACAGATGCGCCAAAGGCGCTTTCAGTGTTACCTGATAAGGTATGTAATTGCCGTGCTAAGCCAGAAATAGAGACATTGCCCCAATCACCTTTGATGTTATAGCGTGCGATTAAATCAGGAATATTATCGTTTGCGGTATCGCCCCCCCAGCTCTCAGGATTTTCAATGGATACTTGGAAGTTGCCCATGTTATAACGTACTTGTCCTTGACGAATAAATACTAGACCTGTTGTTGCGCCAGCAAAATCGGCAGTTTCAGGAATTGCGCTAGTATTCATAAAGGTTGACCAAGTTTGGCCAACAGTGAGATCTTTGTAGTTTATAAAAGCATGTCGGATGCGCGGGTTAGCTGAGTTAGAGACAATTTCATTACCGCCGCCGCCCCAAAAATCCATTTCGATGAAGCCTGTTATCTCGCCGTGTTGGTATTTAGTATTGAAACGGGTTTCGTTAGCAAAGATACGAAACTGGGATGCGTCTTCTTCTAAAGCAATGCCATCACCAATCCAGTAATCACGATAGGCAATGTCACCGTCAACGTATCGTGCATCAATTTTAATGTAGCCACCGAAGGTTAATTTATCGTTTTCAGTTATGTTGATCTCGTAGCCTGCCAGTGCGGATGTACTGGCAGTAAGAAAAGCAGATGTAAGCAGTAATTTTTTATATTGTGTGTTGAACATCGACCAAATTCCTTTGTTATTATGTGTGATTCATACTAGGTGAGTCGAAAAAATCAACAATTGTAAATAAGGGCTAGTACCTTGCGCTTAGTCCTTTAGTCCAATGTTATATGCTGTGTTTTACGGGCAAAGTAAGCATTGAAAATAATAATAAATACAATTTGATACAAAGAAGAGCGCGATGTTTTCTAATTGGTTGTTGGTTAGTGTAAGTATTGGTTACATTAGTTTGTTATTTCTAATTGCCCACCTTGGGGGCAAGTATCGACATAAGCTAGTTGCCAAACAGCATGCTATTATTTATGCCTTATCATTAGGGGTTTACTGTACGTCTTGGGGGTTTCTAGGTACTTCAGCGCAGGCGGCAAATAGCTCTTTTTCTTATATTTCGGTTTATTTAGCCCCTATTTTATTATTTATATTTGCTTGGCCTTTTATTCAGCGGATCATAAAAACCTGCCTCAAACTCAAAAGTACTTCCATTGCTGATTTACTTTCGGCTCGGTTTGGTAAATCACAAAGCTTAGCCTTGTTGGTAACGTTAGTGGCCATGATTGGCACCTTGCCTTATATTGCTTTGCAGCTTAAAGCGATTGTTTACTCTTATAAAATTTTACAGCAAAGCCAAGATTTTCCGATTTGGCAATTAGGTTTAATCGTTAGCCTGATTTTAGCTGGATTCACCATTATCTTTGGCATTCGAACTATCGATGTAACAGAGCGTCATCCCGGCGTCATGATAGCGATTGCCTTTGAATCGTTAGTTAAACTGATCGCTTTTTTACTTGTTGGCTTATTTGTATCATTTGTTATTTATGATTCCCCCGCTGATATTTGGCAAAAGTCACAAGATTACGTGTCCTTATCGCAGCAGTTTGAAAGCTATAACCTAGTAGGTATGGTGGGTTTATTGATCATCGTTATGTCAGCTTTTTTATGTTTACCAAGGCAATTTCAAGTTATGTTTGTTGAAATTAAAGAGCAAAAAACCAGTAATTTAGCACGTTGGTTATTGCCTATTTATATCTTGGTATTCGCATTTTTTGCAGGCCCTATAGGCCTTGCTGGCACATTAAATTATGGACACTCTTTAGACCCTGACGCGTATGTTTTATTTTTGCCCGCTTATAACGGCCAAGAGTGGTTGTCGCTATTTGCATTTTTAGGAGCGGTTTCTGCGGCAAGTTCAATGGTAATTGTATCGACCATTGCTTTGAGTACTATGCTCAGTAATGAAATTGTTTTTCCATTAATTTTTAAATTAGCACCTCGTAAGCACCACGACTTTTTACACTTTCAATCCCGATTATTATTGATCCGAAAAATATTAGTGGTGGTGGTTATTGCACTTAGTTATTGCATGTTACTGGTATCTCCCCCTGATACGCTGGCATCACTTGGGGAGGTTGCGTTTGGCGCGATTGCGCAAATAGGGCCTGCATTGGTTGCTGCTTTTTTTTGGCGAAGAGCAACTCAAAAGGGCGTTTTTTGGGGCATGTTTTGTGGTTTCTCTATTTGGGCACTGTTTAATTTATTACCACAGCTTGGGTTTTATGCACACCCGTTAAGCAATACAAATTGGCCTGCTACAACGGTGGCTACCTTGTTTGGCTTGGCTATTAACCTTATTGTGCTGTTTATTGTTTCACAGCTTACTCGGCAAAATATTCGCGAAGAAATGCAGAGTAAATATTTCTATGAAACCGATAATAAACAAGATTCACATCTGCCTAAACAACCAAAAATAGATCGTCAGGAACTCGAGCTGTTAATTGCTCGCTTTATTGGTCAAGACAAAGCAGCCGAGTGCTTTGCTGAATTTAATCAATCACATAAAATTAAAAAGCATAAAACCTATAATGAGGCTTTATTACTGCATGCAGAGCAGACATTAGCGAGTGTAATGGGCTCGGCATCAGCCAAATTGGTGATTTCTTTTGCTTTGGCTGGTCGTGATATCGCATTTGATCAAGTTGCTAAAATTGTTGAGGATAACTCTACTCAACAACTTGAATTTAGTCGTTCAGTATTGCAAGGAGCGATTGAAAATACCAGTGAAGGGATCTCTGTGATAGATGCTAATTTGAATTTAGTAGCATGGAATAAGCAGTATCTAGATATTTTTAATTACCCTAAAAATTTAATCTATATTGGTTGCCCAATTAGCCAGTTGATCCGCTTCAACCTTAGCAATCAAAATCGCTATATACATAATATTGAGGGGCAGGTTAATAAACGTCTTGAGTACTTAAAAGCCGGTAGTAAGCATAAATCAGAGCGAAAGTTAGCCAATGGTAAGGTGCTGTTAATTGAAGGGAACCCAATACCTGGTGGAGGATTTGTGATGATTTTCTCAGATATTACGGAGTTTCGCCGAGCAGAAAATTATTTAAAAGAAGAAAACACCGATCTTGAAAGTCGTGTTCTTGCGCGCACGACAGAATTAGAACTAGCAAACTTAGAGCTTGAAAAAGCCAATCGAGAACTCGCTGATGCAAGGTTAAAAGCAGAGCAGGCTCATTTGAAAAAGAGTCAATATTTAAGAGCCTGTAGTCATGATCTTTTGCAACCATTGTCGGCTGCTCGGTTGTTTTCTTCTGCGGTATGTTTGAGCCCTAGAGTGTCAATACAAGAGCGTGAGCAAATTAAGAAAATTGATAATTCGTTAGAGATAGCAAATAACCTATTACTTGATTTAAATGAAATTGCGCGGATTGAAAGTGGCAATATCGCCCCTGTTTTCAATGACATTGCACTGGAGCGGGTATTTAGTATGTTGCATTCGGAGTTTTCTGCCTTGAGTAAAGATTATAAAATTGATTTTCGCTGTCACTCAAGTCAATTATTTATCCGCACAGATCTAACTTTGCTAACGCGGATTGTGCAAAACTTTTTAAGTAATGCATTTCGCTATGCAAATAACGGTAAAGTATTGCTGGGTTGTCGTCGTAAGGGCAATTACTTAAGTATTCAAGTGATTGATAACGGACCTGGCATCCCCGAAGATAAGCAGCAAGAAGTATTTGAACAATTTACACAATTATCGACGCAAATGATTGGCCCTAAAGGCTTGGGGTTGGGTTTAAATATTGCACAAAGCCTGGCTAATATTCTTGAGCATAAGGTTGGCTTGGTATCAGAGCCTGAGCATGGCTGCTTGTTTAGCGTTGAAGTACCGATTGTAAACCGTGTACAGCAAACAAAGCCGACACTTGCCCCTAAGAATATGACTTTGCAAGGAGTTGGGGTGCTATGTATTGATAACGAAAAAGATGTTATTGCAGGTATGACCGAGCTTTTAACAGCCTGGAAATGTCGTGTATTTACCGCGACAACCGCAGCTGAGGCGTCTGCACTTTATAAAACACATGAAGATGAAATTGATATTCTCTTAGTTGATTATCAACTTAGTGCTGAACCAATGTTCCCCGCTAACCCTTTGCATATTGTAACAGTAGACTACTCTGAGCGACAGGAGCAAAAGCCTCACTCGGAGCATCTTGATGGCTGTAATGGCATTGAATTAATCAAGCGTATTCGAGCAATCAGCCAGTATCCATTACCTGCGATTTTAATCACCGCAACAACTGATGAGTTAGTGCAAGTACAGGCAAAGCAAGCCGATATTGGCTATTTGCGGAAAATCATCAAGCCCGTCGCATTACGGGCGTTGATGAGTGCTTTATTAACTAAACAGCTAGAAAAAAATTATAATAGTTAATGGCGATGAAAAGGTGAAAGTGATGCTTGTGCCAGTTGCTGCTCGTTTAATAAAATCACGGCTTGAGTTCGACTTTTTACCCCAAGTTTTAAGTATATTGTGCTGGCATGGCTTTTGATTGTAGATTCAGACAAGCTAAGTTCGTAGGCGATTTGTTTATTTAACAAACCATCGGCAAACATGTGTAATATTTTATGCTGTTGGGGCGTTAATGTTGCTAACTTTTCTGCTTGCTGTTGCTCTGGCGTATTTTTATTGTGATCATCGGTGGGTGTCCATAGTTTGCCTTGTAGCACATCTTCTATTGCTTTTATCATCTCAGGGACGGGAGTTGATTTAGGTATAAAGCCTGCTGCACCCAGGCTCATCGCTTTGCGTATGGTATCAGGCTCTTCAAAACCTGATACTACAATCACCCCTATTTCAGGATACAGCTCACGTATATTACTCAGCGTATTAAAACCCTGTGCACCCGGAATATCAAGATCGAGTAAGATCAGATCAACATCTGTGGTGTTTGCTAATTTGTGCTCTAATTCGGGAATTGTTTCGGCTTCAAGTAGGCAAGCATTATTAAAGCTTGATTCCAGCATAAGTAATAGTGCTTGTCGAAACAGCGGGTGATCATCTGCAATTAAGATTTTTGTGTGTGTTGTCATTTTATTTCTAACCTAATGTTTAGATTAATGATCTTTTAGTTTCATCAATTGTTTTTTGATTGAATAGTGTTCGTTGTCTTGAATAAAGTAACGCTATTATAAAATAATTCAATAATAATAAACCTAAATAGCATAAATTGACTAAAATTCACTCGTGAAAATGAACCTATAAGCGCTGTTTTATTCTATGTTATGAGTAGATATCAGGAAGAAAGGAGAGGGAGTAAACATTTATTTAATCTTGCCTTTTATATTCAGATTAAAGGTCGATTACCAAAATTGCAGCATCAAAAGCAGGCTTAACACATTTATTTAACTTTCCCTCTTATAATCAAGACAAAGGTCGATTACCAAAATTGCAGCATCAAAAGCGGGCTTAAAACATTTATTTAACTTTCCCTCTTATAATCAAGACAAAGGTCGATTACAATACGCGCATCTAAAAGGCAGGTTGCCTTTATCTGCAAGCAACTAGAGTGGATTTTCTTCTTCATGGCAATCAAACTTGCAATCAATGGTTTTGGTCGAATTGGTCGAAATATTGTTCGCGCTCTTTATGAATCGGGCTTAAGCGACGAGATCAAAATTGTTGCGATTAATGAACTTGCTGATCCTCAAGGGATCGCTCATCTTCTTAAATATGATACGTCTCATGGCCGTTTTGCGTTTCCAGTTACTTTAGGTGAAGACACCTTATCGGTAGCGGGCGATACAATTGCTTTATTTGCAGAACAAAACCCGCGTGAATTACCTTGGCAGTTACTTGATGTTGATGTGGTTTTAGAATGTACTGGTGTGTATCACTCTCGTGAACATGCGCAGTTACATCTTGATGCTGGCGCAAAGAAAGTCTTATTTTCTCAGCCCGCAGATGCGGATGTTGATGCCACTATTGTTTATGGTATCAATGATGATGAACTACTCGCTGAGCATACGATTGTCTCTAATGGATCATGTACCACAAACTGTATAGTACCGGTGATTAAAGTACTTGATGATGCCTTTGGTATAGAATCAGGGGCGATTACGACTATTCATGCGTCGATGAATGATCAGCAAGTAATTGATGCTTATCATCATGATTTACGTCGTACCCGCGCTGCGAGTCAGTCGATTATTCCCGTTGATACTAAATTAGCTCGCGGTATTGAGCGTATTTTACCTAAGTTCCATGGCCGCTTTGAAGCTATTTCGGTGCGAGTACCTACTATCAATGTTACTGCGATGGATTTGAGTGTGACTGTCAACGCCGATGTTGATTTAAAAGCGGTGAATAAGGTATTAAAAGCAGCAGCGAGAGACCGCCTAGAAGGTATTTTAAGTTATACCGAAGAGCCATTGGTCTCGGTTGATTTTAATCATGACCCACATTCTTGTATTATAGATGGCACACAGACACGAGTCAGTCATAAACGACTGATAAAGTTGTTAGTGTGGTGTGATAATGAGTGGGGGTTTGCTAATAGAATGCTCGATACAGCACGAGTGATGATGGCAGCAAGTAATTAATATAAAAGTTCAAACCTAAAAATAAAACCTATATATTTCAAGTCAGTATCGTTAACTAAGGAGAAGTCCATGTCGGTCATAAATATGGCGGATTTAGATTTAAACGGCAAACGCGTGTTAATTCGTGAAGATTTAAATGTACCAGTAAAAGCAGGTAAAGTGACCTCAGATGCACGTATTCGTGCTGCATTACCGAGTATTAAATTAGCCCTTGAAAAAGGCGCTAAAGTAATGGTTATGTCACACCTAGGCCGCCCTACGGAAGGGGAATATGATGAAGCGTTTTCTTTAGCGCCAGTTGTTGATTACCTTAATGAAGCACTTGAACAAAATGTACGTCTTGAAAAAGATTACTTAAATGGCGTTGAAATTGCTGATAATGAAGTGGTCGTTTTTGAAAACGTACGCTTTAATGTTGGCGAAAGCAAAGATGACGAAGCGTTATCTAAAAAGCTTGCTGCATTATGTGATGTGTATGTAATGGATGCATTTGGTACCGCCCATCGTGCTCAAGCGTCTACCCATGGCGTTGGTTTATTTGCAGATGTTGCTTGTGCAGGCCCACTATTGGCGGCTGAATTAGAGGCATTAGGTAAAGCACTTGATAACCCAGCTCGTCCATTAGTGGCGATTGTGGGCGGCTCTAAAGTATCAACTAAACTAACAGTACTTGATTCACTTTCAACGATTGTTGATCAATTAGTCACTGGTGGCGGTATTGCAAATACCTTTATTGCTGCGGCAGGCTACCCGGTTGGTAAGTCATTATACGAAGCTGACCTAATTGATGAAGCAAATAAGCTAAGTGCGGCTGCTAAAAGTAATAATGGTGAAATACCAGTACCTACTGATGTGGTTGTTGGCAATGAGTTTTCAGAATCAGCCGTTGCAACATTAAAAGATGTTAGCGAAGTAACAGACACAGATATGATTTTTGATATTGGCCCAGATACAGCGAGCAAACTTGCAAAAATTATTACTAATGCAGGTACTGTTGTATGGAATGGTCCGGTAGGTGTATTTGAATTTGACCAGTTTGGTAATGGCACCCGTGCTATTGCTCAAGCAATCGCTAATTCAAATGCGTTCTCAATAGCTGGTGGCGGTGATACGTTAGCAGCGATTGATAAATACGGCATTGCCGATAAAATTTCGTATATTTCAACTGGCGGTGGTGCTTTCCTTGAGTTTTTAGAAGGGAAAAAATTACCAGCAGTTGCTATGCTTGAACAACGCGCTAAGTAATTAGCGTTTACTCAATGTAGTTAGCAATCGTTAGTTTAGGCTGCTAACTACACTGAGTGTGATCAGATATTAAATACCTCTCACCCTTATTTAATAGCTGGTTTTGTATAACGGTAGATTTGGCAAGAGCCAATACTATCGAGGTGCAGTGATTGCACCGAACTCAACTATTCCGTTCGAACTAGGTAGTTTTGCGCGTGCGCAGCTATCGACAATTTGGAGAATACCAAATGGCTTTAATCAGTATGCGACAACTTCTTGATCATGCAGCTGAACATGGTTATGGCGTACCAGCATTTAACGTTAATAACCAAGAGCAGATCCGCGCTATTATGATGGCGGCTGACAAAACTAACAGCCCAGTAATTGTACAAGGTTCAGCTGGCGCTCGTGCCTATGCTGGTGCCCCATTTATACGTCATATGATTTTAGCTGCGATTGAAGAGTGGCCACATATTCCAGTGGTAATGCATCAAGATCACGGTACCTCACCTGGCGTTTGCCAACGTTCAATTCAATTAGGTTTTTCATCAGTGATGATGGATGGCTCGTTAATGAGCGATGGTAAAACACCATCATCATATGAGTATAACGTTGATGTAACGCGTAAAACTGTTGAACTTGCACACTCTTGTGGTGTGTCTGTTGAAGGCGAGTTAGGTGTGCTAGGCTCACTTGAAACTGGCGAAGCTGGCGAAGAAGATGGCGTTGGTGCTGAAGGTAAACTAACCACAGATCAAATGCTAACTGATCCAGAAGAAGCGGCCGATTTTGTAAGTAAAACCCATGTTGATGCCTTAGCGATTGCGTGTGGTACTTCACACGGCGCGTATAAATTTACACGTCCGCCAACGGATGATATTTTGGCGATTGATCGTATTAAAGCGATCCACGCACGTATTCCTAACACTCACTTAGTTATGCACGGTTCGTCATCAGTGCCGCAAGAATGGCTTGAGATCATCAACCAATATGGTGGTGAGATCCCAGAAACCTATGGTGTGCCAGTTGAGCAGATCGTTGAGGGAATTAAGTTTGGTGTGCGTAAAGTAAATATCGATACAGACTTACGATTAGCATCTACAGGGGCTATTCGTCGCCATCTTGCGCTTAATCCAGCAAACTTTGATCCACGTAAGTATTTAGCTGAAGCGACAAAAGCAATGACAGAGATCTGTGTTGCACGTTATGAGTCATTTGGTACAGCGGGTCAAGCAGGTAAGATCAAACCAATCTCACTTGATGAGATGCACCTTAAATATTTAACGGGTGAATTAGATCCGAAAATTAAATAATTTAATTTATTAAGTTATAAAACAGCCAGTAGTGTTAAAGCTACTGGCTTTTTTATGCCTGATCGTAAAAGATCATTATTTTACCAAGCAGGGGCTTTGGGATCATTGCTTTACTAACTGTACTTTGTTGGGATCAGATTTTTACTAAGGATCAGCTTGATTGGCAGAGGTTTTGTTATAAAAATAGCCATTTCAAAGCTTTGTTGTATAAATGATCAACAACTTATGGCTTTGGCTAGGTAAAACACTGATCCCAGATCTAACTCGGTTGGTAAACGAATGATCCCTGAAATGAAACTTGGTAGGATTTTGATCTCTGTTAATGATCGCCGATGTTAATAGGCGTTTTAATTGAGTTAGAGTATGAAGATGCTTTCGTGGCTTACATCGTGATACTGTATAGTTGATTATTGAAAGGGGAATTTAATACAAAGTAGTAATGTAGCAATTATAAAGTATGATTTTTAAATGTGAAATTTGATAATGCATGCTAATTATGTACCTTAAAAAGGTTTATTTTGCATTTTTTACCCCGCATTTCGATTTACACGTTACACTTTCATAAAAATGTCATACTTAGTCATAATAATGAAAACTAGTTCGATAACGAAAGAGATAAATTGGAATGTCACGTAAAGTACTTGTCGTCGATGACGAAGCACCGATCAGAGAGATGCTGGTTTTTGTATTAGAGCAAAATGGTTTTCAAGCGATTGAAGCGGAAGATTACGATTCAGCCATTGCAGCGATGGTAGAGCCTTATCCAGATATGGTGTTATTAGATTGGATGCTACCAGGTGGTAGTGGAATTCAAATTGCTAAAAAGTTTAAGCAAAGTGAATATACTCGCCAAATTCCTATTATTATGCTGACTGCTCGCGGCGAAGAAGAAGATAAAGTTCGCGGTCTTGAAGTCGGTGCTGATGATTATGTTACTAAACCATTTTCACCAAAAGAATTAATGGCGCGTATTAAAGCCGTTATTCGTCGTGTGTCGCCTACTTCATTGGAAGAAGCGATTGATGTACATGGTTTACGTCTTGATCCTATTTCACACCGTGTTACCTCTGAAGGTAGCGAGTTGGATATGGGACCGACAGAATTTCGCTTATTGCATTTCTTTATGACTCACCCTGAACGTGTTTATAGCCGTGAACAGCTACTAGATAACGTATGGGGGACTAATGTCTATGTTGAAGATAGAACCGTAGACGTGCATATTCGTCGCTTACGCAAAGCGATTGCACCGCTTGGTCATGACCGTTTAGTACAAACTGTACGTGGTGCAGGCTATCGTTTTTCCAGTAAATTATAAGTGTCATGGAGATGACCAAGCCAATAATTAATTTTGGCTTAAATTTACTTACTCTAAGGTAAAGTGAGTGTATGTATCGAGTTGTTAATAAGCAGGCGTTAGCAAAGCGTCTGTTTATCTATTTCCTACCTTTATTATTAATTGGCGTGCTTATTGGTGCGCCATTTTTGCTTTTATTTTTAGGATCTTTTTCACTGCTTGTTTGGCATTATCATCAACTCTATCGGCTCAGTGATTGGCTATTGAATCAACGTAGTTTTAATCCACCTGAAGGCGAGGGGGCATGGGAGCAAGTATTTGAAGGGATCTACCATTTACAACATCGCAACCGTAAAAAACGTAATGAATTAGCTGATTTGATCCGTCGTTTTCGCGATGGCGCAGAAGCAGTGCCTGATGCGGTTATTGTTCTACAACGTGATTTAAGTATTGTTTGGTGTAATCAACTAGCTTTAAAAGTGCTTGGATTACAGTGGCCAGCGGATCATGGTCAACGGCTTGACAACCTTATTCGCGATCCTAAATTTGCGAAATACATGCAAACGGAATTGTTTGATGAAGCATTAGAACTTGAAAGTGGTCACAGTGTTGAGCAAGTTTTAGAGTTTCGGGTAATGCCATATGCCAGCTCACAATTAATGGTTGTTGTGCGTGATGTCACGCGACTGAAGCAACTTGAGCAAATGCGCAAAGACTTTGTTGCCAATGTATCTCATGAGCTACGTACGCCATTAACCGTTGTTACAGGTTACTTAGAAATGTTTGATGGCGATATGGTGCCACCACCGGCAATGTGGAATAAAGCACAAGGTACTATGCTTGAACAGTGTAAACGCATGGATAGCTTGGTAAATCAGCTATTATCGTTATCACGTATTGAAGGCGCTCGACGTCAAGATAATGATAAAGCGATCAATGTACCGCAGTTACTTAGCTATATTAGGACTGAAGCACAATCATTGAATCAAGACAAAGGGCATGAGTTGATATTTGATATTGATGCTAACGTCGATATAAAAGGCGCTGAAGAGGAGCTGCGCAGTGCCTTCTCTAATTTAGTGTTTAATGCCATTCATTACACCAAGGCGGGCGGTAAAATAACCGTAAGCTGGCAGCTAAAAGATAATCAAGCGTACTTTTCAGTGGTTGATAATGGCGATGGTATTGCACCAGAGCATATTAATCGTTTAACTGAGCGTTTTTATCGGGTTGATAAAGCGCGTAGTCGTACAACCGGTGGCTCAGGGCTGGGTTTAGCCATCACCAAACATGTATTAACTCGTCACGATAGCCAATTGATAATTAAAAGTAAATTAGGCGAAGGATCATGTTTTTCGTTTGCTTTTAGTCGTGAAAAAACAGTGCTATTAAATAATTGAGCCAAAAAGCCAAAGTCATAAAAGTGTCATTTTAGAGTAATCTAACTGTCATCTATTCTCTTTAGAGTAGACGACAGTTAAGAAATGGACGAACAAAATCGGAGCAACCTAATGAGATTTAAAAACCTAGTAGCCGCAATGGGTGTGGCAGTAACAACATTTGTATCTGCACAAGCAATGGCAGTAGATACAGTTATTCCTGAGTATCAAAAAACCAGTGGTATTTCAGGTAATTTTTCATCTGTGGGCTCTGATACTTTAGCCAACATGATGACCTTTTGGGCTGAAGAATATAAACGTATTTACCCAAATGTGAACATCCAAATTCAAGCGGCTGGTTCATCTACTGCGCCACCGGCATTGACAGAAGGCACAGCAAACTTTGGCCCGATGAGCCGCAGAATGAAATCAAAAGAAATCGAAGCGTTTGAAAAACGTTACGGTTATAAACCTACTGAAGTACGTGTAGCGATTGATGCATTGGCAGTATTTGTTCATAAAGACAATCCAATTGAAGGTTTACGTATCGACCAAATCGATGCGATTTTCTCTTCAACTCGTAAATGTGGTGCTGATGCAGATGTGACTCGTTGGAGTGATGTAGGTTTAACGGGGAATTGGGCTGCAAAAGACATTCAGCTTTATGGCCGTAATTCTGTATCTGGTACTTACGGATACTTTAAAAACAAAGCGCTATGTAAAGGTGACTTCCGTAACAACGTGAACGAGCAACCAGGTTCAGCATCGGTAGTGCAATCAATTTCTTCATCAGTGAATGCAATTGGTTACTCAGGTATCGGTTATAAAACATCAGGCGTACGTACTGTACCACTGGCGAAAAAAGGCGATAACTTTGTTGATGCAACACTTGAAAATGTAGCAACAGGTAAATACCCACTGTCGCGCTTTTTATATGTTTATGTGAATAAACACCCGAATAAACCGCTTGCACCTATTGAAGCAGAGTTCTTAAAAATGGTGTTATCACAAGATGGCCAAAAAATTGTAGAGAAAGATGGTTATGTACCACTTTCTGGCAAGATGGCAATGGGCGAACTTAAGAAGCTAGGTCTTCTTTAAACTTAACGCCAACTATGAGTTAATAAAAAACCGCGCAATGTAAATTGCGCGGTTTTTTTATATCAACTAGGTTCAGGTTAGTTAAACAGCTTCTTTTTGAGCTGTTGATGGGCATTTAAAACGCGTTTACGTTTACTTAAACCTTGGCGCTTAAAGCTCTGAATTGGCATTACGCTAGGTTGCTCTTGCCCCAATGTAGGGATTGTAAAGTTAGCAACATCATCATTCGGTAATGCTATTTCTTGCTCATGTACACGTAAGGCTGCAAGGGTGTCGTTATTATCAACTTCACTCGGGCAAATAAATATGCCCATTTTACGTAATTTAACCCCTAAGCCTATGCTACTTGAATATCGTACAATTGGGGCTGCTAAGATCAATCCAACTAAGATCGGCGATAACCACCAAAAGAATACAGGCGTAAAGTAATAAGCAATACCGCCCCAAGCTAAGGCGATTAAGGTTGATAGTAATGTGTAACCTATCGCTTCTTGCCACGGAACCATGCGGCCTGATCGAGGCTGGGCGTCCCACGTTACTTTTTTACCTAAAAATACACACACCACAAAGTAGCTATGAAAAACCATCATCAGCGGGGCGATAATAATGGCAAACACGGTTTCAATGATTGAGCCTAAAATTAATTTAAATGAGCCGCCAAATTGTTTATTACGATGGATCAGTGTGACAATAATCCCCATTAATTTCGGTAATAATAACAACACAATTGTGACAAAAAGCAACGAGTTAATTAATTCTGTTTTTGCTATTTGCCAAGTCGGAAATAATTGATACGCCTGATTAAAATAGACATTACTGTTTAGTGCGCGGGTGACCGCATCTATGGTACTTAGCACTAACATTGATAACCAAATTAATGATGAAATATATGCCGTTGCACCTAATAAAAAGTGCAGCTTGCTGATTATTTTTAAACCCGACGCAGGTAACAAACCTAAATGTTGAATGTTGCCTTGCACCCAACGCCTGTCGCGAATAGCGTAATCTAAAATATTACTCGGTACTTCTTCGTAGCTACCTTGTATATCACTGAGTAATAATACATCCCAGCCAGAACGATGCAGCAACGATGCTTCGACAAAGTCATGGCTTAAAATTTCGCCGCCGAAAGGGGCATTACCTTTGAGCACCGGTAAACCGCAGCAATCAATAAACGCTTTAACCCGAATGACGGCATTGTGTCCCCAGTAATTAGCGTGATTAGTCTGCCAAAAAGCTGAACCGGTTGCTAGCATTGGACTATAAAGTACTGACGCAAACTGTAGAAAGCGACCAAAGAAGGTATCTTGCCTAACAGGGATCGGAATCGTTTGAATAAGCCCAGCTTGTGGATTGTTGATCATGCTGCTGGTGAGCTCAAGCATACACTGACCCGTCATGATGCTATCTGCATCAAGTACAATCATGTGCTCGTATTTACTGCCCCAACGCTCGCAAAAGTCAGTTAAGTTACCTACTTTACGGTGTTTGTTATCTTCACGGCGGCGGTAAAAAGTTTGTTTGGCAAAATCACCTAGGCGTTCGGTCAAGGCATGCCACGCTTTTAGCTCATTGTTAGCTATTTCTTTATCTTGTGTATCACTTAATAAGTAGAAATCAAAATGCGCAAATTGGCCTGTTTTTATCAGTGAACGTAAGCTCACTTCAAAACCTGCGATAACTCGCTGCGTATCTTCATTGTAGATAGGCATAACGACAGCAGTTCTGGTTTTACTCAATGCTTGCTGATCAATTTCGATTGCTTTTTGGCGCGTCAGTGTCAGCGGGTCAATTCTAAATAATTGTAAAATAAATCCCATACAGCCACTGCAAAATGCGGTCACAATCCAAGTGAAGGTAATTGAAAACAGCGCAAGTAATGCATACTCAAGCGGGGTCATGCCATTTGAATTTAAAATATCAAACATGATCCACATACCGTAAGCTGAGATGGCTAACACTAACAGTGAAAAAAGCCATACACGAGTCTTTTTAAAAGGCATTGTACTGTTACTCGACGTCATTTGGATACCAGACATAACTCCATACCTCGCTAACTTCTTTGTCACGTAGTGTTAATGATAAGCGCATGTCTACAGGCTTACCGCTCTCTGGCGCGACTTTAAAAGCAACACGCCATCCTTCATTATTTGGTAATTGTTGAACTGTTTTATCGCTTATTTCACCTGAATTTAGGGTCAAATTAGCAAGCAATTTTAGTTTGGCTGACAAGTTGTTAATATTGTCACCAGTGAAGTCAACCGTAAATTGGCGATGACTTTTTGGTGGTGGATTTTCTTCACCGGGTAATGCAGCACTGCCAATGCGAGTGCGTAAAACTCGGGCTTTATCTTGGCTTGCAAGCGCCGCGTTAAATGTTGACAATTTATAACTAAAACTAAGTGTTTCACCTGCTTTAAGTGGTTGCTCTGGTACCCAATAGCTAACGATATTGTCATTGGTCTCGGTATCAGTCGGTATTTCTACTAACTCAACTCGACCATTTCCCCATTGTCCTTGTGGTTCAATCCACAGGCTTGGGCGGGCATGATAATGTGCCTCAGTATCGAGATAGTTATTAAACTCACGGTCGCGCTGTGCTAGTCCAAAACCTTTTGGATTGTCATAACCAAATGACGTTACACTAAGCTGTTTAGGGTTATTTAGCGGACGCCACACCCATTTATTGTCTTGTGATTGCATTAGTAAACCATCAGAGTCATGTACTTCTGGTCGGTAATCATCAAAGAATTTAGTGCTATTTTCGCCGTGGTAAAACATGCTTGTAAGCGGTGCTATACCTAGTTTTTTGATATCTTTGCGGGCGAATATTTGCATTTTAGTTGTTACTTCAGTTGCTGTTGATGGACTGATCTCAAAACGATATGCGCCAGTAACAGAAGGACTATCAAGTAATGCATATAACACAATGTGAGTGTCTTCAGGTTTTGGCTTAACTAACCAAAACTCTTTAAATACTGGAAACTCTTCACCAGAGCTGAGTGCTGTATCAATCGCCAGGCCGCGTGCTGAAATACCATACACTTGATCAGGGCCCACTATGCGAAAATATGAAGCGCCTTGAAATACCGCTACCTCATCTTTGTACTCATTATTATTGAGTGGAAAATGTACTCTAAAACCAGCATGCCCTAACTGAGTGGTGCCTAAAGCTGTGGTAATTTCCTGCTCAAGTGGTGCTGCGGTGCCATCATAGCGGTAGTAATCAGTTTTAAATGGTAGATTTTTTACCTTCGCATCAGCATCAACTGTGTTAATCGCGATAGGGTTTTTATAGAGAAAACCTGGATGGAATAACTGTACCTCATATAAACTTTCATCTTTCCAGATCGCATGATCTTGACGAAAACGAATCGCTCGATAGTCCTGATAATTAATATTATTTAACGCATCAACAGCAATTACGGGAGCTGCTACGTAGTCTTTTGCAGCCAGTTGTTTGGCTCTAGCTGTTACCACCGCAAATAATTTTTCAGAAGGGATTGTAAGCAAAGTTGGCTGTGTAGTTGGTACAGCATCAGCAGTACCCGCATCAGATTTTGTTATTGGTTGTTCTGCCGCACTGACATTACATGCACACAAGGCTAATAATGCACTTAATAATGCCCTCTTTTTAAATGATGGATACAGAGCTGCCCGCGTTATCGTTTCCATGAGGTTTTTTCCTTTAGCCGTTATCTGGTTAATTTTAAAATGCTTTAGTTAGTTGAATTCAAGTTTGCAAAAAACGAACCTAAAATAAACTTATATATTTCAATGACTTTATGTTTATTAGTATCGTAGAGGGTGTACTTTCTTTGTGTAAGCTGGAAATAATTACACGCAATGTATGACTACTTCTTACTAATATAAGTAGATATTACTAAACTAAACCTTGCTCTAAGGTGAATGGCAGAAAAATCACGATGGTTGGATGTAGAAAGTTTGCCTAAAGTAGGCGCAGGGGGAGGAAACTTGCCAATCATGATAATTGGCAAGTTAATATCAGTTATTGCACATTACCTAATGCTTGGGCATTTGCTTTGCATTGGTTGTAGGCTTCAATACATTTGGTACTACATACTTTATATGCCATGCCTTCGCCGGTACTTTGCTGTTCACAGTTCACTTCACATTGATAATTCTGTTGTGCGCATTGCTGCATTTCTGGGTTTTCTATTTGGTTTTGACACCCAGCTAATATGCCTATACACAGCGAAATGCTTGATAATTTTAATAATGAATTCATGCTTATTCCAATTATTGTTATGTAATATCAACGAGCAGATTGTCTATTAGCCTTACTGGCCCTAAGAAGGCTGCCGCCAAAATCACTAGTTGACTATCATTGAGTGTAGCTTTTTTTAAGGTATCGCGCTGAGCTATTTCAAAGTAGTCAATTTTGAGCCCTGCTTGCTCTAGTTGCTGCTTTGCTTGTCGGCATATGTCGTCAAAATCACGTTGTCCCGAGTTTAACTGTTCTGCGCTCCAATTAAGGGTTTTAAATAGCACTGTCGCTGTTTCTTTTTGAGCTTCTGATAAGTAGCCATTGCGAGAGCTCATCGCCAACCCTGACACTTCACGGCTGGTTGCAACGCCAATAATTTCTACTGGAATTGACAGGTCATGAGCCATGGTTTTAATCACTTGCAACTGTTGATAGTCTTTTTCACCAAAGCACGCATAGTCAGGCTGTACTAAGTTAAATAATTTAGTAACCACCGTTGCTACACCGCGAAAATGACCTGGACGTGATCCGCCGCAATAACCCATTGATATATTTGGTACATCGACAAAGCTTTGCGCATCTAAACCGTTAGGGTAAATGGCTTCCACACTTGGGGTAAATACAATATCAGTATCAAGCTCTGCCAGTCCTTGTTTATCCGCAATGAGGGTGCGCGGGTAGTTATCAAGATCTTCGTTGACACCAAATTGCATTGGGTTTACAAAAATACTAACCACGACTTTATCAGCCATGTTTTTGGCTTTCTCAACGAGTGAAAAATGCCCTTGATGTAGATTACCCATAGTTGGCACTAGTGCTACACTAAGCCCAGCTTGGCGCCATGCTTTAATTTGACTACGTAATGATTTTATTTCAGTGATCGACTGCATTATTTAAACTCATGTTCCGTGCTTGGAAAAGCACCACTTTTAACGTCGCTACAATATTTTTTAACCGCATCCGGCATATTGCCTGTTTCGAGTAAAAAGTTTTTAGAAAATTTAGGGATGTAACCTGCTGAAATGCCAACTAAGTCATGCATGACTAGAATTTGGCCATCAGTTTGATTACCTGCACCAATACCAATGGTAGGAATATTAACCGCGTCAGTAATTAATTTGGCAAGTTCAGATGGAATACATTCAAGAACCAGCATTTGTGCGCCTGCCGCGGCAAGCGCCTGAGCATCGCTAATCATTTTTTGTGCTTGTTGTTCACTACGGCCTTGGATTTTAAAACCACCAAACACATGTACTGATTGCGGTGTTAAGCCTAAATGTCCACATACCGGTATACCTTGTTGAGTCAGCGCAACAACTGAGTCATACAGCCATTCGCCCCCCTCAAGTTTGACCATGTTAGCGCCAGCTCGCATTAATTCTGCTGCATTTTTACAGCTCTCGGCTGGGTTTGAGTAGGTCATAAATGGCATATCCGCAATGACGAATAAATCACGGCTCCCGGCGCGTACGCTGCGAGTATGATAGGCAATATCTTGATTGGTGACAGCCAGGGTATCGTCGCCACCTTGTAACACCATGCCTAAGGAATCACCGACTAAAATAACGTCTACGCCGTTATCATGAAATAACTTTGCAAAGCTGGCATCGTAGGCCGTTAATGCCGTGATTTTTTGTTGGTCTGCTTTCATTTTATTAAGCGTAGAAACGGTTATTTTAGACATAGTATCCTCGTAGGCAACAGCCTGAAATTAATTACAGAGGTAATTGTTGTAATTCGTTTAGTGCCAAATTAGTGCTAATACTGTGAAGTAATGTACCATTTGGCAGCGTAATATTTGGGGCTATTTCAAGTAGCGGGTAAACCACAAACTCGCGTTCAGTTAGACCATAATGTGGCACAATTAAACGCTCGCTATTAATGACTTGATCACCAAATAATAAAATATCAATATCTAAGGTGCGTGGCCCCCAGCGCTGTGCTTTTCGTACTCGGCCGTGTTCAAGTTCTATCTGTTGTGTTAAATCAAGCAACTGCTCAGGTAATAGCGTGGTTTTTAGCGCCGCAACAGCGTTAACGTAGTCAGGTTGATCTTGCGGGCCCATCGGTTTACTCGCGTAATAATGCGATACACCAATAAACTCGCAATCAGCCAATGCACGCAGTGCTGCAACAGCATGATCTAGTTGAGTACGTGGAGCGTTTAAATTAGCCCCTAAACCAAGGTAGACGGTTTCCATGATCATTCAGCCGCTGGTTTTGGGCTGCGTCGGCGAGTACGACGACGGCCTTTTGTTGCGCCTTGCGTACCTAACGCTTTAACTAGCTCTTTTTGACCATTGATGTCTTGTTTTAAATACTCAGTCCACCAGTTAACTAATTGCTGATGCTGTTTTTCACCGGCCTGTACGCGCAAGAGTAAAAAGTCATACGCAGCTTTAAAACGTGGTTGCTGTGTAAGGCGATATGCACGTTGTCCTGAGCGTTTATCTAAGCGGTGTTGAATATGCCAGATATCACGAGCGCCAAGGGTAAAGCGTTTTGGTACGGCAATATGTTGGGCATTATCACTGAGTACTTTGTTCATACCTTGAGCGAAGGCATCGTATTCAGATAGTTGCTCTTGTTCTTGCAGTGCTTTAGTGATCTGCAATAATGGGAACCATAACAATGCAGCAAAAATAAATGCTGGAGTTACTTTTTTCTCCGCATTAATACGCTCATCTGTATTACGGAACATCTGTTGAATTAAAGCGAATTCTAAGCCATCAGGATTACTATCTAAAATACTATCAAGGGCTGGGAATAATGATTTGAAAAGGCCATATTTACGTAGCATTAAAAAGTTTGCTTCGGCCTTGCCATTTAAAAACAGTTTCAGTGTTTCTTCAAATAACCGCGCTGCAGGGATATTATCTAACAGGCTTGCTAATTCATTTAATGGTTGCTCGGTTGCCGGTGCAATCGACATATCGAGTTTGGTTGCAAAGCGAACTGCGCGCAGCATACGCACAGGATCTTCGCGGTAACGGGTTGCTGGATCACCAATCATCTCGATTTGTCGAGCGTTAATAGCGGCTAAGCCATTAGCATAATCATGGATTGAAAAATCATTAATTGAATAATATAACGCATTGATTGAAAAATCGCGGCGTTCAGCATCTTCTTCAATACTACCAAAAACGTTATCGCGCAGCAGTTGTCCTTGGTCACTCGATTGGCTAATTTGGTTTTTATCTTCAGGCGCTTCGTGATGACCTCGCATGGTGGCCACTTCGATTATTTCACGACCAAAAACAATGTGTGCTAAACGAAAGCGACGGCCAATTAAGCGGCAATTACGAAATAGCTTTTTAACCTGATCAGGAGTGGCATTGGTGACCACATCAAAATCTTTTGGTTGTTGACCTAACAAAATATCACGAATGCAACCACCAACAAGGTAGGCATCAAAGCCTCCGTCTTTCAGGCGATATAATACCTTGATTGCATTTGGGCTAAATTGTTTGCGAGAAATACCATGCTCATTGCGTCCAACTATTAAAGGCTGCGCAGAGACTTGGGTATGTTCGGCTGTTACAGAGGCGGTTGGGCCAATAATTTGCCGACAAAATTGAAAAAGCTTGGAAATAATAATCTGTCTCCTACAGAATTCGGTTATTTGATGGACGCCATCAAAAATCAAACCAAGTATAGCCTCACTTTACTATTAACTGCACATGTGTTGCGTTTACTTGGTAATACCTATGGTATTAGAGTCTTGTTTATTCTAGTCAGTTAAACAGTCATTGCTAGGGTTAAAATTTTCTAGCATCACGATGCTGGAAATTATTATCCTGTTATTGGGCTACTTGACTGCTGAATCGTGTACAACCTTAACGCAATTGGTATTAATTAAATGAATTGCACATTTAAGGTGGGCTATCATATACCAGCACAGCTTAAAAATTAAGTTGAAGGCCTTAAAATTAGCCTTTTTTAGTGAATTTTTATTTGTTTAAATGCGTAAAGGCGATTGTATGGCTGTGCGGGTTTTGCGAAATTTGAATTTGTGTCATTTTAGGGACGTTTTGCAAGTTGTAATTGTCGACTGCCCAAGCTAGCATTTGCTCGATATTTAGTTCAAGTAATTCATCTTTGGGCGCCAATCCTAAAAATTCGAATGCACTCAGCAAAGCCGGTTTGGGGTTACTTTTGCTAATAGCTGGGGCATAGTTTTGTTTTGATAATTTAAACCCAGGTTTAGCGACTGCTAATGGTAAATGTGCGTAATGGGGGGCCGTGGCAGCTAATTGTTTAAATAAACTCAATTGGCGTGCGGTTGGTTCAAGCAAGTCTGCGCCGCGTACGACATGAGTGATACCTTGGGCAATATCGTCTGCGACCACCACTAGTTGATAAGCAAATAGCCCATCACTGCGCTTTATTAAGTAATCTTCGTGGGCGAGATCATGAGCTACATTTATCTCACCTTGAATGAGATCATGGTATTGGCATGTAGCATGTTGCTGAATTAACCGCAGTGCGCTGCTGTTCTGACTATGCTTTAAATGACGACAATGGCCTTGATAAATACCGCCAAGCGCTTTAATTTCTTTGCGCGAGCAGTGGCAAGCATAAATTAGGTGCTGGTTATTTAGATTATTAATGGTATGCGCATACAAGTCATGGCGTTGAGTTTGATAGACTACGTCTTCATCCCAGTACAAACCATAGGCTTCTAAGGTATTGAGAATATCTTTAGCGGCGCCGTCTACAACACGTGTTGTGTCGATATCTTCAATACGGACTAACCAAGTGCCTTGGTTGCTTTTCGCGTCAAGGTAGCTGCCCACAGCCGCCACAAGAGAACCAAAATGAAGTGGTCCAGAAGGTGACGGCGCAAAGCGACCGCGATAGTTGCGCATAGGCGCAGTAACGGCTGTGGTAGACATTGATTAATTACTAGTAATTAACCACGTCCAGATTGTTTTTCTTTGATTTCCGCAAGCGTTTTACAGTCTACACACAAGTCAGCTGTAGGACGTGCTTCTAAACGGCGGATACCAATTTCAATCCCGCACGAATCACAAAAACCAAAATCATCTTCTTTGATTAATTGGATCGTTTTTTCAATTTTTTTGATCAGTTTACGTTCACGGTCACGAGTACGAAGTTCTAAAGAGAACTCTTCTTCTTGTGCTGCGCGGTCAACTGGATCAGGGAAGTTAGCAGCTTCGTCTTGCATATGCGATTTAGTTCGGTCAACTTCATTGCGTAAATCGTTGCGCCATGCTTCCAAAATAGTTTTGAAATGAGTGCGTTGTGCATCATTCATATACTCTTCGCCCGGCTTTTCCTGGTATGGTTCTAATCCGGCCTGAGCCAATAACCCTAATTTTTTTTGGTCTGGCATAACTTTCTCCTAAATCCTTAATATAATGCCCAGCATGAGCCGGCGGCTATAAATAACAGAATCCTATGGCCTAGGCAAATTTATTTTTCATTAATTAGTCCTACTTAAACCGCATCAATAAAATTAAAAAAGGTACGATAAGTGGTTTTTACACCCATTACTTATAGATAAGTGCTTAAAAACTTGCCTTGTTATATGGGCGAAAACCTTAAAAACAAGTCGCTTTTAATTAAAAGTGAGCTTTTCTATTAGTGTAATTTCAGCGCTCGAAATATCTGCTTTATAAGCAACTACTTCTACACCTTTAGTAATTGCCAAATCAACTAGTTGGGCGTACTTTTCGTCAATATGGCGCGCCGCACTAACTTGCTTAATCCCTTGATGTAATACTGCAAACAGCAGCACTGCACGATGGCCTTGTGCAACCATTTCAATTAATTCACGAATATGCTTTTGACCGCGAAGAGTTTCGGCATCAGGGAAGTAACCTTGGCCACTTTGTGGGGCATTTTGACTGAGTAAAGTGACAGATTTTACTTCTACATAGCAGTCTGGGCGTTGGGGAGCTGTAAGTAAAAAATCGATACGGCTATTTTCATCACCATATTTAACCTCTGGCTGTATTTTAGTGTAGCCGTTAAGCTCGCTGATTAGCGCTGCATGAAGTGCTTCTGCAACGATTTTATTCGCGATTGCCGTATTTACACAGATCAGATGGCCAAACTGGTTTTGCGTCAATTCTAATGAGTGAGGATATTTTCTTTTTTGATTGCTACTGGTGGAATAAAAGGCTGCAAAGTCAGGCTCCGCGCAACCAGTCATTTTACCTGTGTTGGCACAATGGGCGGTAAACTCTGAGCCATCGCTAAGGCGTAAATCGGCTAAAAAACGTTTGTAGCGTTTGATTAAAGTAGCGTGTTGGAGTGGCGTTGTATATTTCATTATTTTAGTTATTTGGTCTCAAGCAGTTGGGAAGTTGTTGTGGCTATAGTAAACTCATTGTCACTATTTTAGCGCAAAGAGTATTCTAACATGTCTGAAAAATTTGTTGTTCAATTAAGCGAGCAGGGTGCTGCATCGCATTGGGGCGAAACCGCCACGTTATCTTTTAATGAGCACGGTGCAACGGTTCATTTATCTGAACAAGAAACATTAGTAAATGTACAAAAAGCCGCGCGCAGTATTGCCAATCAAGGCGTTAAAAATGTCGTGCTAGCTGGTGATTGCTGGTGTACAGAAACACAGTGGGCTTTTTATCAAGGGTTTGTATCGCCTAAGTCATTACACGGTGTTGAATTTGCTGAAAATGCTAAAACAGATAGCCAAGAGCTTGCTTCATTACTTCGTTCTGCTACTTGGGCGCGTGAAATGATCAATGGCACGGCGGATGATATCTTCCCTGAAAGTTTAGCTGGTAAAGCTGCTGAATTTATTCAATCACTAGCTCCTGAACACGTGAGCTATCAAATCATCAAAGGTGATGCGCTACTTGAGCAGCAGTGGATTGGTATCCATGCTGTTGGTCGCGGTAGTGAGCGCCCGCCTGTATTACTTGCACTTGATTACAATCCAACTGGCGATGAAAATGCGCCTGTAGATGCAGCGCTTGTTGGTAAGGGGATTACTTTTGACTCTGGCGGTTATTCAATTAAAGCCAGCGAAGGTATGTTAGGTATGAAGTGCGACATGGGCGGTGCTGCAACGGTTACCGCAGGTTTGGCATTGGCTATTAGTCGCGGTATTAATAAACGAATTAAACTGTTTTTATGCTGTGCTGAGAACCTTATTTCAGGCCATGCATATAAGCTGGGTGATATCCTTACCTATAAAAACGGCACGACAGTTGAGATTGTTAACACTGACGCTGAAGGACGCTTAGTACTTGCTGATGGCTTAATGGCTGCAGCTGAAACCGGTGCACCTTTAATTATTGATGCGGCGACACTAACAGGCGCTGCGCTAGTTGCTGTTGGTCAAGAGTACAATGCCTTATTTGGACTTGATAAAGAGTTTGTACGTGAAGTTGAAGGCTTTGCTGGGCAAGAAATGGAAGGCGCGTGGCCACTTCCACTTGAAAAGTGGCATCAACAAAACTGTCCTTCACCATACGCTGATACAGCTAACAGCCGTGCCCAAAAAGGCGGTGGTTATGGTGGCGCATCAAATGCTGCTGGTTTCTTGTCACGCTTTGTACCAAACGACGGCAAAGGCTGGGTGCATATGGATTTAGCGGCAGCGTTTAATATGGGTAGCACGAGTCAATGGGCTGCCGGTGCGACAACAGTCGGGATGCGCACAGTTGCACGTACTTTACTAGAAAAAGCGTAATCTTGAATATGTTTAAAAAAGCGCCGTTTTAGGCGCTTTTTTGTTGGCTATAAAAATGTAATTACAAACAGAAACAAGCTTTTTTAGTTTATTTGCGCTAAAATCTCGCCCCACTTTTGCATTTCAAGTGATTAAGGTTTGAAGTTATATTTCTTACATTAAAAGCGCTGCTTTTATTTAAGTCTTATTCATAAACTATACTTGAATGATCAACTCACACTGGGAATTCTAATTATGTCAGATAAGTGCTACATCACAGCGCAACAATTGCTTGAAGATTCATTTCGCGTTGCGGCGCAAGTATACCAAGATGGTTTTCGTCCTGATTTTATTATTGGTATTTGGCGTGGTGGTGCCCCAATTGGGATTGCAGTGCAAGAGTATTATGATTATAAGGGCATAGAGACAGATCATATCGCGGTGCGAACTTCATCATATTACGGTATTAATAAGCAGTCGAAAGAAATTAAAGTACATGGCTTACACTACATTATTGAAAATGCTAACGCAGGTGACTCGTTATTGATTGTTGATGATGTATTTGATTCAGGGCGTAGTATTTTTGCGCTGAAAGAAAAGCTTTCGGAATTGATGCGTTTAAACTTACCTAAAGATATCCGCATTGCATGCCCGTATTACAAACCAAAAAATTCTAAAGTAGATATGAAGCCTGACTACTACATTCATGAATCAGAAGAGTGGTTAGTATTCCCGCATGAATTATCGGGTTTAACACCTGATGAGATCATCGCTGGTAAGACAGATTTAGTAAAAATACACGATATTTTATTAGCAAAATAAATCTATCGAGTAAAAATAAAAAAGGCCTTAACTAGGCCTTTTTTTATTTATCAATTAGCTGTCTAAACCACTATTATTTATAGGTTTCAAACGCTTCTTTTAATCGTGCTAAATGAGCATATACGTAACTGCTTGACATACGATCTTGGTTTAAGAAAGTATTATCGAGGTCGATTGACGATTTGAGTATTGTCGCACTACTGGTGTTTATCAAATTTACTTTTTGATTAATTATAGTATTTACGCTATGTGTCCAGCTTTTAGTCCCTGTAACTTGCCAATTACCTGCATCCATATCTTTGCGTGGTGATAATGGAATACTAAAACCAATCCCCACTTTTTCTACGTCAGTGTCGCTATACATTACGGTTATATTTGCATCACCAAACCAGAACTTAGTTTCAAGTTTATAGCCGGTATCTTCATTCCAGAATTGTCCACCAGAGATATGGAAAGAGACATCCTTTTCAGCCCATAAATAACGGTATGAATAAACCGAGTAGTCGCGTTTATCAGTGTCATAATCTTTATACTCAAAGTAGCCTAACTTTGCTTGTATCTTGTGGCGGCCTGCGGGGCTTTGCCATGCAGTTTCGTTGGTAATACCTGTATAATCAAAGTAATCTTGGAATAAACCGACTTGAGTCTGGTTATATATGTTAAACGGTAAAGCGAATGTTTGATATACAACGGCACGTTTAATCCCCGTTTCTTGGCGTGAATTACTAAATACACTACCTTTTTCAAAGTGATCTGTATTAGCTACATTAACTTGCCCAGTAATATTTACACCTGCACCTTGCCATAATGGTACATGTAAATCGGCTTGTAGAGCTAACGAGTAATCATAAACACCTAATTCAGTTGCATATCGTGATGATAACGATGGTGAAAATGAAACTCTAGGTACAAAATAAGGGCTCGTGCTTTGGGTATTTCCGGCCCATTTTACACCCACAGCATCTTTATCACTAAATTGAGTGCTGACCATTAAATCAGGAGTGATATTTTCATCAATAAAGCGACGGTAATTATCTAAATACCCATTGACTTGTAACAGTGGGATATCTTGTTTTGCCAAGCGAACAATAAATTCATTATTGCCAGTAGCAAAGCTTTCAGTTATGCGGCCTAAAACAAGCCCCAACGCATCAATTTCATTACGATTAAATACTGAGTTTTCAAATTCAACAATGATTTGTTTGCTCTCGCTAATACCAACACGGATATTTTCAAAACCATCGTTAACTAAGCTGCTTTTTAAGCTGTGAATTTGTTGATTGTTATTTTGTGCAGTGGAAACTTGTTGATTTTGTTTGGTCGCTGTTAATACTTTTACTGGTTCCGCAGATACTACTCGACTAACAGACTCTTCCGTTTGATTTGGGGATGTAGCAAGAGTTGCTCTCGTACGCTGATTTGAACTCTTAGATAACTTTGCCGCTGCAACTGGTTGAGGTGCTGGTTTTAGATTGTGGTAGTTATCTTGTGCTTCATCACTGAGCGGCATGCTAATATTGACACCCCAATAAGTATCATCACTAGCAAGTTCTGTATTTGAGTAAAAGCGGCTATTAAATGAAACCGTGGCAATATCATAAAGCCACTCTTTTGGAACTGTAATACGGGCGCCTAAATTAAATGCTTCTGCATCATGCTCAGCGAGTACTGAAAGCCAAGTGTAAGGTTGATATTCAATACCAGCAAACGCGCCGTCTAGTTGCCCTGTAAGCGTGTCAGATGCGCCAATACCGGCACTAAAGCGAAAATCCCACCACTGTTTAGAAGCAACAGCATAAAACGCTTCATACTGATTGGCTGCGCCACCGAAATCTTTAGCGCCAACAGCGACACTAAACCAGTCTTTTGGAATGAATGGAATTTGGTATTTGGCATTAAATGATAAGTCGCGGATTTGGCCTTTATTTTCATAGCTAAATGTTATGTCGTGCATCGACGATGAGGTAATCCTACCACTGACTTCTAAACCTTCAAAAAGTCCAGCTGAAAATGTAAAGTTATGACCGTCGGTGTACTTTCCTCTAGCTTCTAGCTGGTTACTGTAACCTATATCAATATTACCTTTGTCGATTACAACAGCGGTAGGAGTGTTGAAAATACCGGTAAATCCATTATATGCAATACCATGATTAATGTTTTGATCAGCAAAAACGGAGGTACTGGCACTGAGTGCGCAAAGTGTCGCGAGGGTTGTTTTATTATAAGTCACGTGATTAACCAATTTAGATTAGAGTTAGGTTTTAAACTTTTAAAACCCGATAATTATTTTAGCTATAAATACTATAAACCAAAAATAACTTAATAACGAGATAAACAAAAGCCGCGCAAATGCGCGGCTTTAGGAAGTACAGTTCTACCTCAGATTAAGAACCAGAACCAGAACCAGAACCAGATACTGGTACAGTATCAACTTCACACACTACTGGGATATCAAATGTAGCTGCAGTTGTGTTTGCCGCTACTGGAGTAGATGTCCACACATTAGTGTTGTAGTTAAGGTAACTAGCAGAGTAAGTGCCACCTTGCTCTAAGTTCAGGTTGAAAGTACCTTTCGAGTAAATAGTTTGCTTGAAGTTGCCATCTTTAAACAATCTGACTAGCGCAGGTGTTGCAACCGGTGGAGTACCTATTTCAAAATCTCCGGTATTGCTACACACTAGCTGTGTTGTTATTTTTTTAGTTACAATTGTTGGCGGAGCAATTGTAAGTGTTAGATCTTTATCATTTAAGTCACAGATATTGCTTACAGATAATGCCGATGCAGTGCTATCAGTGTCAGTTGACAAGCCATCTAAAACGTTAACACCATTGCGCAATACTTTAACTTTAACCGGGAAACCTGGAGGGTTGTTAAACGTTGCTGATCCATAATTACCGTTACGGCTAGTGAAAGATCTTCTATAGCCATTAATTTCAAGTAAAATAGTTGTTTCAGCTATATTAGCGTCACCATTTCTATCTAAAATATCAAATTTTACACTTGAACATTTATTGTTGTTGAAGTAATCAAGGTTCCAGTAAGATAGGTGATTTACATCTACTGATACATCAAATGTTGATGCATTACCGCTATCAGTTACTTCACCGTAGCTTTCGAATCCCCATTTACCAGCTTCTTCATCGTAACTCCAAACTGGGAAGATATCACCAACCGCAATTTTACGAGCTACAGGAGCTGCAACAGTACATACACCATTTTTGAAGCCATTTGCTTCGGCGTATGCTTTGATATCAGTAGTACCGGCAGGTAAAGTTACAGGACAAGGGTTTGAAGTCTTTTTGTCGACCTGCATTGCAACAGTGATTGAATTGCCTGCACCAAAAGATTTCACTTTATTACCAGCATCATCAACTAGCTCGATAGCAACAAAGCCACCTGAAGTAAATGAACCTTGCACTTGATCAGTACTGTTAGGATCAGAAGCTACAGATAGAGCTAAACCTCCAGGGAACGCATCTAATGACGACGAGGTTGCAGCTGCAGTTTCGGCTTCTTCATCATTACGTGTTGCTTCATTCGCAAAGTAGGCAACAGTCATTTTTGGAACTGTCGTTAACGGTTGATTATCTTTATCTAAAAATTGCGTGCCGCTTTTGATTTTAACGGTTGAACCGCCAACAGCAACACCTGCTTTGTTAATTGCTTGTGGTAATGTAATCTCTGTTTTATCGCCAGAAATTGATAACCCTGAAGCTGGGTCATACGACACAGTGGTATTTTCACCTTCAGGTACTAATGCAGTTAATTCTTTGGTGTCAGCAACAATCGCTACATCAGAATCTGCAAGTGTACGTGGTGTTAAACGAACTTCTTGTGCTACAACGTTATCAGTTGGTGATAACGTTAAAGTACCAGAGTTGTTTAAATATCCAGCAGCAGAAATAACATAGTCATAGCTAACACCATTAGCTGGGATAGAGTCTACTGTGTATGCAAACGAACTAGCTGTTGATGATTTGTCGGTATCAGCTAAAGCGTTGCCTGCAGCTGTTAAAAGGCCGTCTTCAGAAGAAGTAAAGCTAATCGTTGCTGTAACCGTATCAGCTAAAGCAGCACCCTTTACATCTACGATATTAACAGTAACTGAACCTGCTTGAGCTTCAATTGCTACTGGTGGTACAGCAACATCAACGGTTGGTTCAGGTGGAACTGGTGGCTTTACATAATCATTGTTGTCGTTATCGCTAAAACAGCCACTTAAAGTTGCTGTCAGACCAAGTGCAAGAGCTAGCTTGGTGAGCTTGAATTTATTATTTCCCATAATCGTTACCTTTCTTTCCTTTCTCTTTAAAGTAAACAGACTTAATTGCAGTTCTATAAATGTACCGAAGCGCGCACCAGGTCAGGCTTGCACCTATAATACAATAATTTGTTCATCAAGGATAAGCGCACATTATATATACGTCAAGTGAACATTATATATACTTTTATTAATTAAATAAGAAAATTGTTACCCTGTTATGTAATAAATCTCTTATTTAATTTTTACGGATTTAGCGCAGCTTCGTTATTAGCTTACTATGCTAAAGTAGTAGGCTGCGGTTGTAAATGTAAATAGTTGCATTTTAGGCAGTTAAACGTTGTTTTTTTCGGCTGAATTTTAATGTGAGTCAACTTCATAGCTGCGAAAAACTATCCACGTAATCGCTAAGTTTATCTAAATCAACCGCTTTGAGTCCATCATTTGAGCGTGCGACTAAACCTCTTTCCACCAGTTCCGATACTACGCGGCGATAGGCTCGCTCTGTGGTGGCAAAACGCTCAGCTTCAGCATTTACCGTTGGGTATGCGCGCAGCAGGGTGGGGTTATTATTTTCGGCACGTAATAAACAGTCTTTGGCGATATTGTAACCCAATGGCAACAATAGTTTATCTAAATTAATTTTTTGGTTTTCTTGAAACTTAGCGGCAATAGTTTGTGCTGTGTATAAACTCAGTTCTGGCTTTTCAAGTAACAGGGCACGCCAGTGCTTTAGCTCTATTAGGTTGTAGCTAACGTCACTGAAGCAGGTAACTGTATAAATGCAGGGATTATTGTTTAGCGCTTCAATTTCACCAATTAAGGTGTTGTTGCAATCAAGTTGGCCCAGCAGTAAGCGGCGGCCATTACCGACATCATAACTAAACGATACGGTGCCGCTTCTGACTAACACTAATTTTGTAAGAGGTTGATCTTGGTGGATCAGTACTTCTTTTTTAGATTGTTGATAACGGCTGCCAGCAAAGGTTAGTAGCTGGTCGACGAGATAACTAGAAAAATGATATTGAAACATCAACAATGCCCTTCGGACAATTGTCCTATTTATTACATCTTAATGACGTTAGCATTAAGATTCTAAGAATTTACGCTAACTTACTAGCTTAGTTAACTCGGTTAATTAAGCTTAATACCTGATATCCCGTGTAATGATTATTAAAGTGTGCTTTTAGCAGCTTTGGGTTTTTAGTAAGTTAGCCTTTTTATACTATTGCTATATTGTGGAATAACTTTGCCTAAACTACAACATTTGCAATGCTAACCTAAAGTACCGGAGAGAACAAATGAGTTGGGAATATTTGGGGTATTTTGCCTCAGCTTTACTTATTGCCTCTTTAACTATGAGTGATGTGAGCAAACTTCGTTGGTTTAATCTTGCCGGTTGTATTGCTTTCACTGCTTACGGTATTGCGATTGCTGCATGGCCTGTGGCTATCACCAATGGTTTGCTAACCTTCGTAAATATTTATCATTTAATTAAGCTCAAACGTCAACAACAAAAACCACAATAATAGCGTGGTTTATTGCGCCTTACTCTGTGTATCAATTTGTGCTTTTTGGTAGCGTAATTCACCGCCAATCCATGTTTGATTTACGACAATGGTAAAAATTTCTTGTACTGGCACTTTAAAATAGTCTTTGTTGATTAAAATAAAGTCAGCCCACTTTCCTTGCTCTAAACTACCTAATTTAAATTCTTGATGTGCGGCATACGCAGCACCTAACGTGAATGCTCTGAGTGCATCTTCTCTGCTCAGTGCTTCAGTGACTCGCCAGCCATTAGCGGGTAATTGATTGTGATCTTGGCGAGTAATTGCTGAATACAAACCGTCAAAGGGGTTGGCCAGTTCAACTGGATAATCTGAGCCTGCAGCTACTACTGAGCCTTGCTTTAAAAACGTTTGCCAAGCATATGAACCTTGTAATTGTGTATCGCTAAGGCGCTGCTCTGCCATATGCATATCAGAAGTTGCATGCACCGGTTGCATTGATGGAATGATTTTAAGTGCTTTGAAGCGAGGAATATCTGCTGGATCAACTATCTGTGCGTGCTCTATACGGTTACGTAGTAAAATCCCGCCGGTTTTTTTAAATACATTTTGATAGGCATCTAACACAATATGATTTGCTTTATCACCGATGGCATGGGTATTGGCGCTAAAACCATGGTTAAAGCTCAATGTGTACAGCTGCTCTAATTTTTGTTGAGTTTCGAGCATTAAACCTTGGTGATTCTTTCTATCTGCATAATCGGCCAGTAGTGCGGCGCCACGGCTTCCTAGCGCACCATCAGCATATATTTTTACACTACGAATAGACATGAAATCGTTAAGATCTTTATAGCGACCGGCTCTGAGCATATCTTCAAGGGACGGATCTGTTGCACTTAGCATTGCAACAATGCGCAGCGGTAAGGTGCCTTGTTCAGCTCTTTGCTTGTAAACTTGCCATGTTTGTTTATCAATCCCAGCATCGTGGGTTGAGGTTATACCTAAGCTGAGCAGATGTTGGCCAGCTTGATTTAAGGCATTATTTACGTCTTGATCAGATGGCGTTGGAATATGTGCAGTAATTAAACTTTCGGCTTTATCGACAAAAATACCGCTAGGTTGACCTGCATGGTTGCGAATAATTTCACCACCTGCTGGTGACTGTACTGTGGGTGTTAATTTGGCTAACTCCATCGCTTTGCTATTAACCCAAATCGCGTGGCTATCGACACGAGAAAGCACCACCGGAACATCTTTGACAACTTTATCTAAGTCAGCAGCAGTAGGAAATTGCTTATTAGGCCACAGTTCTTGATTCCAACCGCGGCCAATAATCCAGCCCTGGTTATTTTTAGCAAATACAGCAAGTTTTTTTTGTATTTCTGCAATCGACATACTGCCACGTAAATCGAGTTGCGCTAAATTATTACCAAGTCCTATCACATGACCGTGGGCGTCAATTAAACCAGGTAATAAGGTTTGTTGCTCGGCATCAAATACTGCAGCATTAGGGAAACTCGCTTTTAGTTTATCGTCTCCTACTTTTACTACTTTGCCATCTTTAATAACCAGTGTAGAAAATTGCTGTAATTGGCCACTGTAAGTTGGAGTGTAACCGTTAGCATTGTAGATCACCGTGGTATCAGCTAGCACAGGTAAAGATAAAGTGATTAAACAGGCGAGTAAGCATTTCATTGTTAGAATTCTTTTTCTGCTTTTGTTAGTTAAACAGTAACAGAGAATACTGAGTCTGCAAATTAAATATAATAAATTATTTATCGTTGTGCATTTCAACTATGCTGATGAATTAGCTATTCATTTATTTGCATATAGAGTAAATTCAGACAGTGATAATCTACCATCTTTATCGCTGTCATAGTTTTTAAAACGAGACCACAGGGTAGGATCTTTTGCTGACTCTGAACGCGTGATAAGACCGTCTTTATCGCGGTCTAAGTTTTTGAATTGTTCTGCTATATTATCAGTTGTTGCAAAACTGCAACAGCTACTGACAAATAACAAACTTAGTCCCAGTTGTGTACAAAATTTCATTGGGGAAACTCGTTAATCTAGATTATTAGTTAAAAAACGCTTAAATTCAGATAGGGAAATTTTATTGTCTTGGTTTTTGTCCCAACGTTTAAAGTTACTCAACAATTGTGGTTGTGGTTCAAGCTCATTATGCGTTAAATAGCCATCTTTATTGCTATCTAAATGATCAAAACGTTGCTTTACATCCAGTGCCATTGCGCTAAAACTGGTGGCTAGCGACACACTTAATATTATTAATATGCTTTTCATTATTTACATCCTACCAACAAAAAGAATAAAGCATTTGCCATAATTTAAATCCCAACATTAAATCCGTTTACACATTCCCTCCGGGATTATGGCAAATACTTTAAAGCCTTTTAAAATTTAAACTTTGCGAACTCTTGCTCAGATAATTGCTCGTCGTTATTATCATCAAGATCAGTAAACTGCTTTAATAGCGTGTTGTTTTGCTTGGCTTCAAGCAATGAAATTTGTCCGTCAGAGTCGGTATCTAATTGCGCAAACTTAACGTTTAATTGTGATGCTAAAACAGTGGCGCTAATGACTAAAAACATCAGTGAAAAAGCGGCGATAAGTTGTTTCATAGCAGTGTTTCCTTTGGGAAAATTATTGCAAAAATTGTTTAAACTCAGCAAATGAAATTTGACCATTTTGATCTTTGTCAATTTGCTCAAAACTTTCGTGTAATACCGCATCTTCAGATGCTTCTGCTTCACTCAATGTGCCATTACTGTCTTTATCAAGTTCTGCGAAGGTGGCCTCGACATCAATGGCAAAGCTGTTAAAGCTAAGCAGTAGGCTGATGCATAAGCACAGCGGTGTTAATATTTTCATATTATTTCCTTATAAACAGTCGTTGATGCGGATGTTACAAGAACGATGCCAATTTTTTTATTGTAAAAATATCAGTGACTTAATGTTTTGGCATGATAATAAGTGGGAAAAAATGACTGGGCAGTGTGTCTTTTTTGCAACAACTTTTAACGGGTATTGATTAAGTTTTTAAAAAACAGTTGGTTAAGTTGTTTCAATTTAGCGTCAGTCGCTTTATATAGCGCTACACAGTTCGCCTTATTCATTATTCTTATTGATTCAGCTAGTGTATAAGTAACACCTTCCATAATCAGACATTTAACTAAAGGAGTAGCGATAATGGCCTCATTCGCTAAAAAGTACAGTGCATTACTTAGTTGGCGACCCAATTTAATAGGCCAGTTTTTGTTTAGTACTTTGTTATCGCTGCTGCCATTATCACTGGTAGTGATTGTATTTTTAAATGCGCTGAATAAACAGCTAGCAGTAACTCAACAAATCGTCAGTGAAAATTATCAAATTACCAAGTCATTTAATAATCTTAAGCAAGACCTCAATAGCTTAGAGCGCGCAACGCGACAAAACTGGGTGTTGAAAAGCGAATCACTCGATGAATTGATTGTTGATAAGTGGCAATCATCACTACAAAGCATTGATGAACTAACTTTTATAAGCTCTACGGGGGAGTATATTAAGCAATGGCAGCAACTCGCACAGGTATTGCAATTAGCGCATACTCAACTCGTTACTGAAGGACAACAAGATGCGCAATTGTTTATTCCTGTGAGTGAATTAATTGCGCGTCAAACAGTGTGGCTAAGAGAGCAAAATGAGCTGCAAATAACTAAAAATCAGCAACAGTTAAAAGCTTTGCAAAGCTCATTTATCAATTGGTTAATAGCACTTATCCCATTAACTTTACTAGTAGGTGGTGGTTTTCTATGGCGTATAAGTGGCCGCTTAAAAGGATTAACGTCGGTTATTGATAAGCTTGGGCAAGGTCATTGGCAACAAAAAATAGCTGTACAAGGCTCTGCTGAGTTGGTTGAACTAGGAAATAAATTACAATGGGTGCAAGAGCAGTTGCATCAATTAGAGCAACAAAAAGATACTTTTTTACGCCATGTTACCCATGAATTGAAAACTCCATTAGCGTCAATGGTTGAGGGCACTGACTTACTCGCCGATGAAATCGTTGGGCCTATTAACAAAGAGCAGCAAGCGGTGTTGGCGTTAATTACCCAGAGCATGGTGCGTTTGCGCGCTATGATCGATAGTTTACTTAGTTACAATGCGATTCGCAGCAGCAAAGAAGATTTAAGTGAGCTGGAATTCTCGCAATTAATAACCAAGATAAACAGCCATTTTGAACATCGTTTAGTGGCGCGTAAGCAAAGCTTATGTTGGCATTGTGAGTTACCCGAGCAACCACTGGAAATTGCTGCAGAGCTTGTTGAAATGATCTTAATTCAGTTGATCTCTAATGGCTTAAAGTTTTCACCAGCAGGACAGGCGGTCAATATTGCTCTGTCATTAGCTGGTCGTACTTTGACTATGAGCGTGAGCGATCAAGGCACCGGTATTAAAGAGCAAGAGAAATCACATATATTCAGTGCCTTTTATCAAGGTAAGAATGCTAAAGATGTAACCGCTCAAGGTAGTGGCTTAGGGCTTACCATTGTAAAGGAGTCTGTTGAGCAATTGATGGGTACTTTACACGTTGAGCATAATGAACCACAAGGCTGTCGTTTTATAATTCAAATCCCAATCATCCCTCCAACCAATAAAAACCAAGGAGTTAATTAGCATGGGCGTGCGTTTAAATGCCATTTTAGTGGTTTGCATTACAACCTTAGGGCTCGCAGGGTGTGAGTTAACTGAGCAGCCAGTAAATAAAAGCAACCCTGAAGCTGAACAACCGGGTAAGGTGACTACACCACAAGAGGATAGTTTACCGAATCCGAAACCTAGGCCGAAAACCGATCCTATGTATGCACCTGCCGAAACGGTTATTGGTTGGCATGCAAAGTCGTGTGGTGGTTTTCAAGTGGCAGCGAGTAAAACGGTTTATATTGGTGCTAAAGAGCTTCAGAATTATTTTGATTTTAGTTGTAAAAATAATGTATTAGCACCGGAAAAAGTATTAACGCAGCTGCTAAAACTGGATCAAGCTTATTATTGGCCAGATGATATAAAACAGTATTTATGGCTGCAAAAACAACAAATAAAACAGCAGATCAACGCTAAAGAACAGCAGCAAGCGCTGAATAATAAAATGCAAGAAACCCTGTCATCACTGGCAGCCATCGAGCAGCAACTATTACTACGCGAAGAAACTAAGGAGCAGTAATTATGTCAACAGAGCAAAACCAAGGCGCGCGAATTTTACTGGTCGATGATGATGCAAGTTTATTAAAACTATTGGCTATTCGCATAGAATCTAAAGGCTATCAAGTGACTACCTGCGAAAGCGGTATCGCTGCGCTACAGTTATTAAAAAATAATGTGTTTGATGCTGTGGTTACAGACTTACGCATGGATGAAATGGATGGTATGGCATTACACCGTCAGTTACAAAATCGCTACCCAGCGCTGCCAGTGTTGATGATGACAGCTCATGGGTCTATTCCTGATGCTGTTGAAGCGACGAAGCAAGGTATTTTTGCCTTTATTACTAAACCGGTAGATAAAGATGAGTTATTTGATAGTTTAGCAAAAGCGATTGAAATTCATGGTCTCAGTGCCGATGAAAGTGCATCAAACAGTAATATCGTGACCCGCAGTGGTGCTATGCTGCATTTACTTGAGCAAGTTAAATTACTAGGTCCGACTCAGGTCAATGTGTTGATCTCGGGGGCCAGTGGTACAGGTAAAGAGTTACTAGCTAATGCTATTCATCAACATAGCCATGTTAGTGAAGGTCCGTTTGTCGCAATAAACTGTGGTGCGGTACCGGGTGAATTACTCGAATCAGAACTATTCGGTCACAAAAAAGGGGCTTTTACGGGCGCGATTAAAGACCACCAAGGGTTATTTCAGCAAGCGCAAGGCGGTACTTTATTTTTAGATGAAATTGGTGATATGCCACTTAATTTACAAGTTAAGTTACTGCGCGTATTACAAGAAAAAACTATTCGCCCTGTGGGCTTTGAAGAAGAAATTCCAATTGATGTGCGGATTGTATCAGCAACTCATAAAAACTTACCTGATGCGATTGCTAATCAGCAATTTCGCGAAGATTTATACTATCGCTTAAATGTTGTGAATCTTAAATTGCCACCACTGTGTGAGCGCAGAGAAGACGTTAGTTTATTAGCACAGTATTTTAGCGCTACCATTGCTAAACGTATGGATCAAAAAGAAAAGCGTTTCGCCAATGATGCGATGCATGCATTAGTACGTCACGATTGGCCGGGTAATATTCGCCAGTTACAAAATGTAGTAGAGCAGGTTGTCGCACTTACCCCAGGTGAAGTAATATCAGCACAGCTGGTTGAAAGTGCGCTTAATAGTAATACCAGCAATGTTGAGCCGCTTTCACTTAACGATGCTAAAAAAGAATTTGAGCGTGATTATGTGATTAATGCTTTAAAGATGGCTGGCGGTAACGTGGCAGAAGGGGCAAAACTAGCTAAGCGAAATCGCTCAGATTTTTATAAATTGATTAAAAAACACAACATTGACGTTGATACTATTTGTTAGGAGAGAAAATGCAGTTATTTATGGTGTATTTAGGTGGGCGTATTCAGGGCTGCCATATTGAAATGCATGATGTTCGTTTTGTTGTTGGGGAATCGATAGAACAAACTTACTCAAAATTAAAAGCGCAGTGGGTCGGTGATAAAAGTAGCGTGCACATGGACAGCTATATGGCGGTAAATCACATTGATGGCTTTGCAGTAACCGTGGTTGATGAACCCGTGGCCCAATCGCAGCAGTTATACTTTGTAAATTTAGGAGCGTATTGTGCTGATAGCTTGGCTGAGCAGCATGACTTTGCGTTATATGTAGCTAGTAGTAGCGACGAAGCTAAACAAAGAGCAAAAGAGGATTTACTAGCAGGTTTAAGTCATATTCATAAAGATGACTTACATGATGTAGATGATTGCTTTGCAATTGACTTGCTCGACAGTCAATTACATATCAAGCTAACCCCGAGTGAGCAATCTCAAGCGATTAAGCCCGATTGGTTTGGTTACCATATATTATAAATAATCAAGAGTGTGTGTGGTGCAAGCGTTAGCCGTTATCACTTTGTTCTGCACGCTCTTTGTCTTCACTGTTACTGGCAATTTTAAAAGCGATAATCACTAAGCCAAACATAGCAAAAGGTAACGCAGCAAGCATATACTCGGTAACATTGCTATCTTGAAAGCTGGCTTGTAGTAAAAAATGCCCCGCAATACACAGTAAAATAACAATCAGTAAGATCGGTAATAAAATAAGTTCTTTTTTAGCAGAATGAGTTTTCATTATTAGGCAGTACTTTTACAAGGTGCGCCATTGTAATGAGCAAACCGCTTTTAGGTCAAACAACTAGGCTGATAAATTACTTTTGATTGCGTTATGTCATGTTTTTCAGTATCAGAGTTAGGTTCGCTACTGTTTAACTCATCACTATCTTCATAGCTGTATAAATCAAAAATAAAATCAATTTCTTCACGTTTCAGTATCGCTTGCATATTGCCTCCTATCTTATCAACTTAGTTAAGTAGTAAGCATATGTCTGCGCGACTGAATTGTAAGTGAACATTAACCGTACAAAATGTGTATAAATGTAATCCTTAATTATTATTAATAGGCAGTCGAACGGTAAAAGTCACACCATCGGCTTGTTGATTATTAGCCGCGCTAACTGTGCCTTTATGGTATTCACACACTAAACGTACTATATAAAGCCCTAAACCCAAGTGTGGTTGCTGCTGCAGTTGTTGACTACGTACCGACACCATTGAATCAAAAATATGCTCTGTTAATCCCTCGGGTAAAAGTGGACCTAGATTACTGACACATAGCAGGGCTTCATTATCATGTTGATCAAGGCTGACACTTATAGCGCTATCTTCAACACTAAACTCTAAGGCATTATTGATTAGTTTATCTAGCAACTGAGCAATAAACTCAGGCGCGCCGTTAAGTAGTAATGGTTGCGGACAAATATTAAGGCTAAATTGTTGCTGTGCATAGGTTAGCTGGTAGCCTTGCATACAACCATTGATCACATTTCGCAAATCAAACGGTTCAGCTTCAGCGCTTTGAATACTTTGCTCAAGGCGAGTTGCTTCGCTCATGGTGGTGATTATTTTACCTAAACGCTCGACTCCTTCACTGGCACGATCAAGGTATTTTTGGCTCAGCTCACTTTGTGGCTGCATTTGTAAGTTTTCAAGGGAACTACGTACGACCGCAACGGGTGTTCTGAGTTCGTGAGATAATCGCGACGACATGGTTTCTAAATAGTTAGTGTAACCACCTAAGCGACTTACAATATTTGCAAAACTGCGAGATAAATCGCCAATTTCATCGTTTGAATCGCTGTAATTAATAGTGCCAGTTACTCGCCCTTGAGCATCAATGGCTTGCTCTGCGGTATCTCTTAAGCGACGAATACGACTGGAGATCCTTGATGCAAAAAAGAATAACGTTACTGTGCCTATTAGCATCACTGCTAAAATCACATTAAATAGTTTCTCTAACGATTTGTTGCGTAATGTGCGAACACCATTGGTAGTCTCTTCGGCCACTACAGCACCAATGACCTTATCTTGGATCCAAATAGGATATGCGGCTGATAAAATAACCGCTTTGTTATCTGGAGTGAGTCGCCAAGACGATGCTGGTGTGCCACTGAGTGCTTTACCTATATGTGTGCCTTGCATCGCTGCGACATCGTGCAAGGTATCTAAAAATTCATTTTCAGGGCGGGTAAGTACTTTATAGTAAAGTGGATGTAAGTAGTTTTTCTCAAATCGTTGCCACCAGGTTTTTGCTGGCTGGTCGTTAAGCCCATCAGCCCAAACGCCGTCGGCATGATGAATTGATCCTGACTGCGCTAACACGCGGTGATGATTATCAACCACCCAAATTCGGCTGCCGCTGTGACCCATACCTTTTAATATACGATTTATTTCAGGGGAGGGCACCAGCACTGAGCCAATATCATTGGGGTTTTGTAAGTTTGAAGTCGACATAGTCTGTGGCTCAGGCTTGCCTTGATCCCAATCTTCAATTGCAAAGCCGAGCTTATTGCCAAGCATAGTTAGCGGAAACCGCAACTCTATGTTGTAGCCAGTCTCTGTACTGACAAAATATCCTTGAATTTTTGTTATTGGGGTTTTGCTTTGTGCGTCAAATGCGTTGATCCAGCCATCTTGGCGAGCGGCAACAATATAGTGCTTAAATTCCCCTTGTGGGGTTTTTAACATGATCTGTAAGTGATCATTACGGGTTAAACTTAGGGTGTTTTTAGCGCGATAAACCACCGAGTCATCGGTAACTTTAAATACTGCATATAAAAAGTTTTCATATTTACCAACCATATGCTCAAACGATAAGTCCTCAAGCTGATGGTCTGGTTTATTAGTTTGTAAATAGCGCTCGTCGTAATGCCAAAAAAGACTTTGATAAGGCTGCCAGTCCGACAGTTTGCCATCAAGTTGAATGGGGTTACTAAGGTTATAGGCGTAGAGATCACGGCCTTTTATAACCTGATCTAAAAAATTGGTTTGCGAGTCAAATAATGCTGGGCGCTCATGCAGGGCCGTGGCGAGTGCTCGGGTAGTGCCGACTAAGGTTTTTTCTTGACCTTGACGCAGAAATTTTTCCATTTCCCACACGTATTCATAGCCAAGCCAAGGCAGTAAAAATAAAAAACACGACAGCAATATAAATTTACTGCGCAAACCAAAACGCAGCATTACACTTGCTCCCAGCGATAACCCATACCGTACACGGTATCTATACAATCAAAGTCAGTATCTAAAGCGATAAATTTTTTGCGAATACGTTTAACATGAGAAGTGATAGTGCTGTCATCAACGTAAATCTTTGCATCACTCATTAGTTCGTTACGGCTTTTTACATGCCCAGGGCGCTGTGCCAGTGAATGCAGCATCCAAAATTCAGTTACGGTTAAATCGACTATTTGCTGCTGCCAAAATACTTGCATGCGTTTAGTATCAAGCGTGAGCGGGCCGCGATTGAGTAAAGCATTTTGATCAGCGGGTTGCTCGAGTGCTTCCATACGTCGAAACAGTGCACCGATACGAGCCGCCAAATGCGCCATGCTGATATCTTTAGTGAGATAGTCATCAGCGCCCATGCGTAGGCCACACACTGTATCTATTTCGCTGTCGCGGGCGGTTAAAAAAATAATCGGCAAGGTTTTAGAAAGCGAACGCAGAGTTTGGCATAGTAAGAAACCGCCATCAATTTCATGACCTAAACCAATATCGACAATCGCTAAGTCTGGTAGTGCGTCATTAAAAGCATGCTCTGCACTTTGACGGTTGCTATAGCCGCTGACCAGATAACCCTGCGCGCTGAGCATTTCCATGTAATTTTCGCGGATCGCGGGTTCGTCTTCAATAATTGCAATCTTCTTCATTTACAGCACCTTCTTATATTCTAGTTGCACTATACCTAATTTTTTTGCTTTCGCACTGGCGAAAAAGCAATTGCCATTTTTTTGCCACAATTGCTCAGCAGTTTGCCTTTTTTGCTCCCCTTTGTTGCCACTTGAGCTTGCTTTAATGGCGTTATACCAAATCGGGCAGCTACCAACCCATGAGTTGCCAACTATTAAGTAATTAAGCAAAAAAGGATTACACCATGAAAAAAATGATTATCGCTTGCACTGTTGCTACTATTTTTGCAGCACCTAACTTAGCCCACGCTGACACAGTTGCAGTTAAAGCAAAAGAAACTCATAAAGAAACGGTGATAGGTTTAAGTACGGGGGCAATTGTTGGCGGTATTGTTGGCGGCCCAATCGGTGCCTTTGTTGGTGCATTTGCCGGAGGCTTGATTGGCGAGCAAGAAGTGGCAGAAGATAAAATTGCCGAGCAACAACGAGCTTTAGTTGTGCTGCAAGATAAAACCGATGATTACCAGCATGTACTTGCTCAAAATGCGCAAATGAGTGAGCAGCTAGATAAGCTTGAGAGTAATAACGAACGCCTTGCATTAGCAAAAATGCACAACCTAATGGCAATGACCATTCAATTTAAAACCGGTTCAAGTGAGATTGCCCCGCACTTTGCCAGCCAACTTGATCAACTAGTGAATTTACTACAAAGCCAGCCAGACTTGCAGTTGGATTTAAATGGCTTTGCCGATCAACGTGGTGATGAGCTCGCTAACTTAGTGCTTTCAAAACAGCGAGTCGCAAATGTACAAAGCTACTTAATAAAGCAAGGTATAAGCCATACCCGCTTAACGACTACCGCATTTGGTGAGCAACAAACTGTGGCAGATAGCGATAATTATGAAGAAAACATGTTTGACCGCCGTGTAACGTTAACAACTCGTCCAAGCACGCAGCCGTATAACCAAACCGCGAGTAACTAATCGCCATTTTGCCAAGTAGCCGCCAAGGGAGTGATTTTTATGTTGAGTAAACCAAGCAAAGTGCTGACTCGTAGCCATTTATGGTTACGGGGAAGCCTTTTTACCTTCATCGCGTTTGTTAGCTGTGCGAGTAACGCCAGCACATCGCCAGAACTAACTATGTTCGACAGCAATGGTGCAAAGGCAGCGCCTGGCGTTATCTTAAAAAGTGATGCCACCATGACAGTCACCGGATTGATAAACCATGTCGTGGTAACTCAACATTATCGCAATGAAAATCCGTTTGCTGTTAATGCACGCTATGTCTTTCCGCTGCCCGATGAAAGTGCGGTTCATGCCATGACTATGCACATTGGTGAGCGGGTGATCAAAGGTGAAATTGATAAAAAAGCACAAGCCGAGCTGCGCTTTCAACAGGCGCAACAAGCGGGTAAACAAGCCGCTTTAGTGCGCCAGCAGCGTGCAAACATGTTTGTCACTAATGTGGCAAACATCGGCCCCGGCGAAGAAGTACAAATAGAGCTGCAATATCAAGAAGTGATTGATTATCGCAGTGGTACATTTGCACTACGATTTCCAACCACGATAACGCCGCGTTACCATCCGATTAATGGGGTATTAAATGAAACAGCAGAGGATATGATTGACTCGCAGAGTAATGAGTTATCATCAGCGAGTATTGCTGCCACGGGGTGGATAGCACCGATTTACATGGCCACTAAAAATGCAGGCGCGGTTCAAGGCGAGTTTAAGCTAACGGTTAATATTGATGTTGGCCTAGAGCTGGTGGATATTCAGTCTAAATATCATCGTATTAATACCGAAAATCTGGCATTTGGTCAGTATCAAGTTACTTTAAATGAACAACGTGCCGTGAATCGTGATTTTTTACTGGAGTTTAAACCGCTGCAAAAAGAGCAAGCGCAAGCCGCATTTTTTACTGAGCAGCTCAGTAATGGTGAGCGTTATGGATTATTAATGTTGCTGCCGCCGGATGATCATTTTACGCAGACTCAGCGTCTAGCAAGAGAAATGATTTTTGTAGTCGACACTTCCGGCTCTATGCACGGACAGTCAATGGAGCAAGCCAAAAGTGCACTTCATTATGCGTTATCGTTACTTGATAGTAACGACAGCTTTAATATTGTCGGCTTTGACGATCAAATTATGCCTATGAGCGATAAACCTGTGCCGGCTAATGATTTTAATTTACGCCGTGCTGAGCGCTTTGTATATAATTTACAAGCTGATGGCGGCACTGATATTAAAGGGGCATTAGATGGTGTACTAGATGCTCGTGAGCATCTAGGGTATGTGCGTCAAGTGGTATTTTTAACCGATGGCAGTGTCAGTAATGAAGATGCATTGTTTAAACATATTAGTGCGCAACTAGGTGATAGTCGTTTGTTTACGATTGGTATCGGTAGTGCGCCTAATAGTTACTTTATGCGTCGAGCTGCAGATGTTGGGCGCGGAACGTTTACTTATATTGGCAGCAGTAGTGACGTGCAACCAAAAATGCAGCAACTATTTGATAAGTTAGCTCATCCTGCAATTACTCAACTTGCGCTAAGCAGTGATTTGGCAAATCAAGCTCTTGAATATTGGCCATCGCCGTTACCCGATCTGTATTTTTCAGAGCCGGTGATGGTTGCTATAAAGCTTGATAATAATGCCGGCGTTACTTTAGCGGGGCAAACGGCGCAAGGACCGTTGTCGATAAAGTTAAATACACAACAAGGGCGACCGGCTCATGGAATTGCAAGGTTGTGGGCACGGCAAAAAATTAAATCATTATTACTTTATAACGAGCAAGAGCAGGTTAAAGCACAGGTTGAGAGTCTAGCGCTTGAACATCAATTACTTAGTCCGTTTACCGCCTTTGTAGCGATTGAACAGACAGCATCGAGCACTGTTGCTGAGCAGAATGTGCAAGTGGTTAATCAACGACCTCAGGGTCTAGCAATGAGTTTGCCACAAACTGATGGGCAAAGCAGACTACATATTTTACTCGGTTGCATGCTGTTGGCTGGATTTGCAGTGTCGAGACTGAAAAAATGAAAGCAGTGATTGGCGCTATATTGTTGATTGTTGGCTTGGCGTTGCTTGGTCATGGTAGTTATATGCAAGCTAAAGCGTGGCTGGCACAACGCCTTATAGAGCAGGCTTGGCAAGTGGCACTGACAACGCCAGAGCAACAAGTTAAACCCTGGTTCTATGCTGATAGTTATGTAACTGCACAACTGAATTGGCCAAGCCAAAAGCAAACCTTAACAATATTAGCAGGAGCCAGTGGCCGTAACTTAGCGTTTGCCCCGAGTCACTTTTTAGCTAGTGCAGAGCTAGGCTCTGAGCAAGCAGGCGTGTTAATTGCTGGACATAATGACACTCACTTTGCTTTCTTACAAAAAGTGAATGTAGGTGAGCAATTTAGCTTACAAACGCAAAATGGCCAAATTGATCGCTATCGAGTGCGTGGGATTACGGTTATTCATCAGTCCCAGTACGATTTTTTAGCGCATAAAGGCTTGTATTTATTAACCTGTTATCCGTTTGACTCTTTAGCCTCCGGGACTGAATTACGATTATTAGTCTCTGCCGATAAATTGCCATCACCTGCATCGGTGTTATCTATGTCTACTACCAATTCTTGATGACGCTGACTTATCATTACACCTACAAATACCACGCCAATGCTGAGCCATTGGCTAAGAGAAAGTACTTCTCCCAAGATAATTGCTGATAATATTAGGGTGAAAATCGGTATTAAATTTGAATAGGCTGCGGCAGTGAGCACTGACACCTTACTAATTGCGTAATTGTACAAACCATAGCCGCCTAAGGTGACGCAAGAGCCTAAATATAAAATACTTAATAATGCGCCAAGGTCGTGTTGATTTTCACTGGGTAAATCAATAAACAGTAAAAATGGCGCAAAGAACAGACTACCGCTAAAACCTTGCAGTGCAATTAAGGTTAATGGTGAGTAGCGAGCAACTAAATGTTTAACTGAAATAGTATAAAATGCAGCGCAGACCATTGCCATTAACTCCAAAAAGTTACCCAGCAATGGATTGGGAGCCTGCTCTGAGCTTGGCGACATTAAAGTTAATAAGATACTGCCGCCAATACAAAAAGTGAAACCAATAACAATGGCCTTACTAATGTACTCTTTGAGCATAAAAAACGCTAAAAGTGCTACGATAATCGGTAAGCACGATACAATAACCCCCGCTTGAGAAGCTGAAGTATATTCCATCGCATGGCCTTCAAATAAAAAATACAAACAGGGCTCAGCCAGCGACATCCCCACCAGATATTTCCAGTCACCTTGATGATATTTAAAGCGAATAACGTAACGCCATAAGCACAATGCCATGACTAAGGTGGTTAACATGCGTAAAAAAATCACCAGTGCAGGGTCATAAATGGCGATCGCGTATTTCAGCGCGATAAAAGAACTACCCCATAAAAAGGTGGCGATTATTAAACATAAACTGGCTGGCATGAAGGTCGCTTTAAAGTGAATTAAAACACGATCCTAGCACGTCAGCACCGTGATTGAATATTTTTAACTTGTTCAAAAATTGATAACTGGTATAAATAAATCCTTCAATATTTTTGTGTAGTAAAAAGCATGCAAAGGGCACAGGTAATAGTGGTTAAGCTGGGAACGAGTGTACTCACTGGTGGAACCGATAAACTCGACAAAGCACACATGGTTGAATTAGTTCGCCAATGTTGTGAATTAAAAAAGCAAGGTCATCAAGTTGTGCTGGTATCAAGTGGCGCGGTGGCTGCTGGCCGAGAGCAACTATTAAAACCCTGCGGTCGTTCATTGATTGATAAACAGATGCTTGCCGCGATTGGTCAAGGTCAGCTTATCCACATTTGGCAAAGCTTATTTGCTTTATATGGCGTGAATGTAGGGCAAATGCTACTGACTCGCGCTGACGTTGATGACCGAGAACGCTACCTCAATGCCCGCGATACTTTAACTGCATTATTAAGTTATGACGTGGTGCCAATCATTAATGAAAATGATGCGGTCGCAACTGCTGAAATTAAAGTAGGTGATAACGACAACCTCTCAGCACTGGTCGCTATATTAGCTAATGCCGACAAATTATTATTACTAACCGACCAAGAAGGTTTATTTACCAGTGATCCACGTACTGATGTTAATGCGCAATTAATTGACGAAGTGGCACATATTGATGATGAGTTACGCCAGCTTGCTGGTGGCAGTGGAACTAGTCTAGGCACGGGTGGTATGGCAACGAAATTGCAAGCCGCTGATATCGCTCGTCGAGCCGGGGTGGAAGTGATCATAGCCAAAGGTGCTGGTAAAAATGTGATCCTTAATTGCATGAGCGAACAGTTACCAGGAACACGCTTTGTAAAGCTAACAGCGCCAAGAGATGGCCGTAAAAAATGGCTGTTAGCTGGACCTAAAAGTAGTGGCCAAATAGTGATTGATGATGGCGCAGTAAATGCTTTACAGCAACAAGGCGCTAGTTTATTAGCCAAAGGCGTACGCGGTGTGCGCGGGCAGTTTGAACGTGGCGATTTGATTGATTTAGTCACCAGTGATCAACAATTAGTGGCCCGTGGGTTAGTACGTTTTAGTAAAGCTGAAACCGACACTATTAAAGGTTGTCATTCAAGTGAAATTACAAAGTTGCTAGCTTTTGATTGCGGTAGTGAAGTGATCCATCGAGATGACTTGGTGTTGTTCTAAACTAATAATTTAGTAAAACTGTAAAGCTAACCTAAACTAAATGTTATGTATTTGTTTAGGTTGGTTTAGATGATAGCAAACCCTTGTGGACATGAATGGATTGTATTCTTAACGCAACAAACCGAAGAGCAGGCTTTAGATGCCGCGCTTATTACAGCTATTTCTGGCCTGTCTAAGCTCAAAGTATTTGCGCTATATATTAATAAACATTTCAATCCGCAACTTCATCCTACCTTATTGAATGTTGATAGCAAAATAGATCCGCTTAGATCCGATGAACTGATGCTTTTATTAGATAAAGTAAGCAAAAATAAAGTGCGTGTAAGCAGTGCATTTGAAAGTGTTACAATGTATGTGCCGATGTCTTATTTAGGCACTGTCATTGGCCTATTAATGGTTAAATCGAAAGACGAATTGCCCGAAGGCATTGGCGTGTTGGCACTACATATTTTAAATGTTTATGCTAATCAATTAGCCTTGATCCATAAATCACGATTAGACCCTTTAACAGAATTACTTAATCGGCAAACGTTTGATAAAAAAGTCATTGAAATACTCTCAGAAGAAGACTTTTTGGCCAAAGATGAGGCATTCGCAGTAAGTAAAAGTTGGTATTTAGCGATTGTCGATATTGATCACTTTAAACGGGTCAATGATAATTTTGGTCATGTAATTGGTGATGAAGTTATTTTATTAGTATCGCGATTACTGAAAAATAATTTTCGCTTGGAAGATTATGTATTTCGCTATGGCGGTGAGGAATTTGCCGTATTATTTCAAAGCTTCGATAAAGCAGCAGCTCGTGGTACGTTAAATCGATTACGAGCGAATATTGCTGAATATCCTTTTCCACAAATAGGTAATTTAACCGTCAGTGCGGGTTTTTTGGAACTTAGCCATGTTGATATGGTTGCATCTTTAGTACATAAAGCGGATTTAGCATTGTATGAATCGAAAAATAATGGGCGTAACCGAGTTACTGCTTATAGCGATCTAAACTTAGTGGATGATATTGCTAGTGATGATGGTATAGAGCTTTTTTGAATCTTTTGCAGTTGCTTTAACTGTGCTAAAATCTGTGCCCTTAAATTGTTGTAAACAGGGCCCCGTTGATGAAATTAGTTCGTTGGTTATTAGGTAGTTTGATCTTATTTTTTGATTTTGTTTTTACACCACGTAGTAAAAAACGTCCTGCGGGAGAGCAAGCTCAGCTTGATCAACTCACTGCACAATTTAAACTATATCAATTCAAAGCTTGCCCATTCTGCGTAAAAGTGCGCCGTGCAATTAAACGCGAAGGGTTAAAAGTTGAAACGCGCGACGCGAAAAGTAATGAACAGTATCGTCAAGAATTGCTCGAACAAGGCGGAAAAATAAAAGTACCGTGTCTACGTATCGAAAAAGATAACCAAGTCACTTGGTTATATGAATCAAACGATATCATTGCTTACTTAAATAAAGCTGCAGCTTAATATTCATTTTTCAAGCGCATTTGCTGTGTTAGCATTTAGCGCATATTTTATTGTCCATTGAAAGAGAACATAACCATGACAATTCGTACACGTGTTGCGCCGTCACCAACCGGTGACCCGCATCTTGGTACCGCTTATATCGCCTTATTTAATTACTGTTTTGCTAAGCAGCAAGGTGGCGAATTTGTACTTCGTATTGAAGACACAGACCAAGTACGTAGCACTTCAGAATCAGAACAAGCGATTATGGATAGTCTTCGTTGGTTAGGGCTTGAATGGGATCATGGTCCTGATGTCGGTGGTGAGTTTGGTCCTTATCGTCAATCAGAGCGTAGCGATTTATATAAAAAATATGCGCATCAGTTAGTTGATGATGGCAAAGCATTTTATTGTTTTGCAACTAGCGAAGAGCTGGACCAAATGCGTGAAGAGCAAATGGCTGAAGGCCTGCGTCCTAAATACGATGGCCGTGGTTTAAACCTTACGGATGACGAAATTAAAGCCAACTTAGCTGCCGGTAAGCCTTACGTTATACGTATGAATATTCCAAGCGAAGGTACCTTTAAATTTAACGATTACTTACGTGGTGAAATTGAGATCCCGTGGGAAAACGTTGATATGCAAGTGTTACTTAAAGCCGATGGTTTCCCAACTTACTTTTTAGCTAACGTGGTTGATGACCACCATATGGAAATTAGCCATATTTTCCGTGGTGAGGAGTGGATCAACTCTGCGCCTAAGCTGCTAAAATTATATGAAGATTTTGGTTGGCAAGCGCCGGTGCTTGGTCACTTACCACTATTACGTAATCCAGATAAGTCAAAGCTATCTAAGCGTAAAAATCCAACTTCTATTAATTACTATAAAGAAATGGGTTACTTACCTGAAGCGGTACTTAACTACCTTGGACGCATGGGCTGGTCAATGCCGGATGAGCGTGAAAAGTTCACGCTTGCTGAAATGATTGAACATTTTGATATGAAGCGTGTATCACTCGGTGGCCCAGTATTTGACGTTGATAAACTAAGCTGGTTAAACGGCATGTGGATCCGCGAAAACTTCAGCAACGAAGAGCTAATTCAGCGCTTTGTAGATTGGAAGTTTAATGGGGCAATGCTTGCTAAAGTATTACCAGAGGCGAAAGCCCGCATTAATACCCTATCAGATATGGTTGATTTAGCCGGTCATTTTGTCGGTGGCATTCCAACTTACGACCCTGCGTTACTGACCGCTGGTAAAGCCGATGAAGATGTAATTCGCCAAGCTTTACAGTTCTTTATCTGGGAGCTTGAGGGCTTACGAAGCTGGGAAAAATCAGCAATATTTGCTATAGCTAAAGCGGTGTCTACTTTCCATGAGCTGAAGATTAAAGACTTTTTAGAGCCGATATTTGTCGCTATTACTGGCAAAACGTCTTCAACATCAGTACTTGATGCAATGGAAATATTAGGCTCAGATCTATCGCGCGCACGTTTACGTGTAGCACTTGCGCATTTAGGTATCTCTAAAAAGCAAGCGAAGAATATTGAGCGTGCGTATCGCGAGTATCCTGCTGCATAGGTAAAGTAATCTAGCTAAGCTTGATGATCATTAAAAGCCGAACTTTATTAACGTGGAGTTCGGCTTTTTTGTGGAAAAATAATGGAGTATTGCCAACAAGCAAAGCTAGTGTGTGGACGATGAAATTATAACAGTTGGCTGTTCTCACGCAATTTGTTAGCTCAGCAGTGAAAAGTGGGGTATCGGTGGTTTATTTTTTCGAAAAAAAAGCCGTGTTTTAAATCAACACGGCTTTGTTGTTTTAATTTGCTTTGCCCTAGACTTTGAACTCATCTACAGACAAGCGTAACTCTTCGGCAAGTTTAGCGACCTCAGAGCTTGATATATTAGTCTGATTAGCTCCTTCAGCGGTTTGTTCAGCAATGGCTACGATAGACTCAAGGCGCTCGCTGATCTCTTGTGAGACTTGTTGTTGCTCTTGTGCTGCGGTCGATATTTCTTCACTCACATCATGTGCTAAAGCAACCGCTGAGGTGATTGAATCCAGTGCTGCGTTGGCTAGGTCTGATTGTTCAACACAAGAATCAGCTTGTTGCTTGCCTTTAGACATTGCAGTTACGGCTGCTTCAGCGCCTGTTTGCAATGATTCGATCATGGCTTGAATTTCTTGAGTCGAGGCTTGTGTTTTACTAGCCAATGAACGAACCTCATCAGCAACAACGGCAAAACCACGACCTTGTTCACCGGCACGTGCTGCTTCAATAGCTGCATTAAGTGCTAGTAAGTTAGTTTGATCCGCGATACCACGAATAACATCAAGAATACTACCAATCGAGGCGCTATCTTGATGAAGCTTATTAATGACTAGTGAGGCTGATTCAACTTCACGAGCTAGCTGCTCAATGGTCGATTTATTCTGGCTAGAAATACCCTTAACTCGTTCAGCTTCTTTATCGGCATTTTTGATTTCTTTAAGTGCCTGTTGTGCGCTATTACTCACCGTTTGTGAGGTACTGCTCATTTCTGTTGTCGCTGTTGCCGCTTGTTCTACCTGTGCTTGTTGATTACGAATTGCTTGGCTTGATTCACCGGTAATAGCAGACGTTTCTTCTGAGGCCGCAGCAAGTTGTGTGGAACGAGATATAATGCCTTTGATCAAGCTGCGTAAGCTGGCGATAAGTGTATTACAACTACGCGATAGCTCACCAAATTCATCTTTAGCCGTATCATCAAGACGTTGTGTCATATCGCCACTAGCAACAATATCAAGAATGCGGTTAACTTCTGCAAGTGGTTTAGTAATGCGATTAACTGTTATATAAGCCACTATTATAGCTAGTAAGGTAGCACTTATCATACCAACCCAAGTCCATAAGTTGGCTGAGTCGACGTCGATCCTAACTTCTTTTTGTAATTCAAAAGCAACATTACTCGCTTGAGCGACTAATTCGTTGAGTTGTTTTAATGCAGTTGCCGTAGCTTGCTCTGCCTCAGTAAGTTCCGTTTCAGTCATTGCGATCACATCAATTAAACGCTTTTTATTAGCTGAAATACTATTGTTGCCGAGAATGTTATCGCGAATAGGGACAAAGTAGTTGTTTAGATCGTTGTATAAACCCGGCTCAGCGGCTTCAACAACCGGTTTGAGTAGCTTTAAACTACGCTCAATTTCTTCTAAATAATAAAGCTGCTCATTTTTGACGATATCTAAGGTATTTTGGGTTTTAACTGTCAGCATGTCAGTGCTGTTAGTCACCAAAGATAAAAAGTTATTTTCTAATTTATTAGCTGCTTGATAGGCTCTGCTATCACTGCTTTCTAAACCATCAATATCGATAATATCCAAAACCACAGAGTTAGCATCTTCTGCAGCAAGCTCAATAGTTTCTAACTGTGCTCGTAATGATTTATTGAGTTCTAATTGAGTTTTTTTATCTTTTAATAAATCTTCTACTAATTTAATAAAACTTTTGTAAGTTCGTTCCACGCTTTGACTACTTTGATTTAGTTGAGCATTGTCACTGACAACTTGTCGTAATTGCGAGTAAGATTTATCAAAGCGTTGTTTTTGTTCGAACACTGATTTTTCAATTGGCGCAAGCTCTGCAGCTGAAGTGGTATAAAAGCTTGCTTGGGCAGCTTTACTCATTAAGATAAACTCAACCTGAAGTTCAGAACTTTGTTCCAGTGCAGGCAATGATAATTGATTTACTTGCTGCGCTGAATTATTAATATTTGCGATTCTGAACAGTGAATTACCCCCAATTAAAAGAAGTAATAAGGTGATACAAATAAAACCACCCCAAATACGCTGGCTGACAGTTAAGTTCATATAAAAATTCCATAAAGAGAGTAGCAATTAGACTTTATCGGCTTTATTGCGGATAAGTTAAGTAATTAAATTTAATTACTTTTAACATTTATAACTTTAAATCTAACAGAAGATGAGTTTTTTTTCAGGTTATTTAGATAGAATTAGCTGAATTAATGCTGAATAATTGTTTGTTTTTTAATTCTAGCAAGGTCATAGCTCCACCCCACACACAACCAGTGTCTAAAGCGTAGATATTTTCATGATCGGTTACACCTTCAAGAGCAGCCCAATGACCAAAAACAATATGTTGTTTAAAAGTTGTAAATTTTGGGTGCTTGAACCAAGGGATCATTGCAGTAGCGTTAGCAATACCACCTTTATAGCTTAACTCTAATTGTTCATCAAGGGTTAAAAATCGCATTCGAGTAAAGTAATTTACAATATAACGAAACCGCTCAAAGTCATTGAGTTGTTCACTCCAAAGGCTAGGATGCTGCTCATACATATGTTTGAAAAAATCGCGCGCATTCTCACCTTGATAGCAGGATTCAGCAAATTGTGCATGTTGTAGAGCCTGTTCAATTGACCATGCAGGGTTGAGGCCGGCGTGGCTAATAAATACCTGTTCTTTTTCAAGCCATAAAGCAAGTGGTTGCTGCTGTAACATGGCTATATAAGCAGGTAGCTTTGTGGAATCAAGCAGGGCGGTGAGCTTGTCTTTAGGATTAGCGGGTTTATCTAACATGTAATTGGCAATCAGGTGTAAGTCGTGATTACCCAAGGTAACGGTGATGCTATCTTGATGTGTATATATATAATCTAGGCAGGCAAGTGAGTCGGGGCCGCGGGCGACAATATCGCCCACTAAATAAAGGTGATCTTTGCTTGGGTTGAAGTCAACTTGCAGCAACAAAGCTTGAAATTCTTTATAACAACCTTGTAGATCACCTATCGCATAATTTGCCATTATTTAACCTAAATTCGGGAGAATAAATCTATCTCCTGTGGCTATTTTCAACGCTAACTGCGTTGAATCTACTTGCAATAGGCCAGCTATTGACGCGTAAATTCGCCTTGTTATCTCTGAAAATCTCCGACAGGACAGCTTAAAGGCTAGTTATATCATTAAATCAATGCGTTAATAAATATCTTAACCCGATTTCAGGTTATTTAATGTAAAATATTAGGCAGTGATAAACGAAAAACATTAATAGGTGCATCAAACTCTGTACCGAACTCATTCTTCAAGGTGTAATAACCTTGCATCGTTCCTACGGGAGTATCTAGCACTGCACCACTGGTATATTTATAGCTTTCACCAGGACCAATAGTTGGTTTTTCACCGACTACGCCTTCACCTTGTACTTCGATTTCTTTACCATTTGCATCAGTGATCAACCAATAGCGGCTAATTAACTTTGCGCTGCATAGACTGTGATTTTTAATGGTAACGGAATAAGCAAATACATATTTATCAAGTTCAGGTTGTGATTGACCCTCAACATAAAATGTTTCTACCGATACTTTGATGGGTGAGCCCAAATTACTGCTTGTTGTCATAAATCCAATTAGCTATATCAATAAATTGTTGTAACGAAAGGCTTTCAGCACGCAACGTGATATCTATACCAATGCTAGTTAATTCATCTGCGGTGAGTAAATTAGCTAAGCTGTTGCGCAGTGTTTTGCGGCGCTGATTAAAGGCCTCTAAACACACAGTGTTAAGAATTTTAGTACTTTTTGCTGTACGTTGCTCTGGCTTTTTCGGTATTAAACGAATAACGGCAGAATCAACTTTCGGTGCTGGTTTAAAACACTCTGGTGGTACTTCGATGACAGGCATTGCATTACAGTAATACTGTGTCATTACACTCAAGCGACCAAATGTTTTACTACCAGGTCCTGCTACCATGCGTTTTACCACTTCTTTTTGTAGCATAAAATGCATATGCTCAATGTTGTCGGCAAACTCGAATAAATGGAACAGTAACGGTGTTGAAATATTGTACGGTAAATTACCAAACACTTTTAGTTTGTTGCGGTCAGCTTTGATCAAACTTGAAAAATCAAATTTCATTGCATCACCTTGATGCACAGTAAGCTTAGGCCCTAAAAAAGGATGCTCAGTTAAGCGCTGGGCTAAATCTTTATCTAGCTCAACAACCGTTAAGTGGCCACTTAGCTCACTTACCGGTTCAGTGATAGCACCTAGACCAGGACCGATTTCAACTAAATTATCTTCAGGTTTAGGATCAATCGCGGTGACGATTTTATCGATGATCATCTCATCACATAAAAAGTTTTGCCCAAAACGTTTGCGGGCGCGGTGTCCTAAATGTACTTTATCTGTCATTGATTTTGTGCTTTTTCATGGGCGAGCTTAATTGCTTCGCGGATCGCTAATTCAAAACTACCAACATCAGCATCACCAGTACCGGCTAAATCGAGCGCCGTACCGTGATCAACTGAGGTGCGTATAAACGGCAAACCAAGGGTGATATTAACCGATTTGCCAAAACCTTTGTATTTTAGCACAGGTAAACCTTGATCGTGATACATTGCCAGCACAGCATCAGCTTGTGATAGATATTTGTCTTGGAACAAGGTATCAGCAGGCAATGGCCCGATTAAATTCATACCTTCACTATTGAGCTGTTCAATGGTTGGGGTGATGGTGTCAATTTCTTCACGCCCTAAATGGCCATCTTCACCCGCATGAGGGTTAAGCCCACAGACTAAAATACGTGGTTTTTCGATACCAAATTTAGTTTGTAAATCATGGTTTAAAATACCCGCAACTTTACTTAAACGCTCACTTGTAATAGCACGTGATACATAAGCTAGTGGGATGTGCGTGGTCACTAATGCAACTCTTAAGCCTTCAGTAGCTAACAACATCACCACATCAGGGGTATTTGATTGCTGGGCAAAGTATTCGGTATGGCCGCTAAATGAAATGCCGGCTTTATTGATAATACCTTTATTAACAGGGCCAGTTACAACCGCAGCAAACGTACCATTCATATTTTTTTCGCACGCGATACGTAAAGTATCGAGTACGTATTGGCCGTTGGCATCATTTAATACACCCATTTCAACTTCGGCACCTAAATCAACTTGGTGCAGATAGACACTCCCTGCTGGAGCGATTGCTGCTGCTGCGTTTTCATCAAATGGAATTAAATTGATTGTTAAACCAAGCTGTTTGGCTCGCTGTTGTAATAACTGCTTATCAGCAATCACAACCAGCTGCGCAGGCCAATCATGCTGTGCAAGTTGCAACAGTAAATCTGGGCCGATCCCGGCAGGTTCGCCGGGAGTAATTGCAATACGTAGAATCATTGGTTATTCATCAATTGGGAAAATTTCAACATGGGCTTGCTCACGCATTTCTTGCTGCCAGTTAAAGCTTTCTTCTTTAAATTTACGATTAAAGAGCATGCCATGAGCACGGTTACGTTTAGCTAGTTCGGTTTTATCAGCAATGCGTTTGTCTAATAGCTGCACTATATGCCAACCAAATGTGGTTCTAAACGGGTCACTGATCTCATTTTTATCAAGTGATAGTAGGGCGTCTCTAAACTGTGGCACATAGGTTGTAGGATCTGTCCAATCGTACTCTCCACCTTTAAGTGCAGAGCCTGGATCTTCTGAATACTCTTTAGCAAGCTCACCAAAATCAGCTGTACCTGCGCGTAACTCTTTGGCAAAACCATTTAGCATATTGCGGGCTTTTTCTTCACTTAAGATAATTGACGGCTTGATTAGGATATGGCGAGAACGAACTTCAGTTGTTTCAACAACCTGGCGACCACGAATATCTTGCACTTTAATGATATGAAAACCAGCGCCAGAGCGAAGCGGGCCGATAATGGCATCTTTTTTAGTGCCTTTCACTGCTTCAGCAAATAATGACGGCATTTCATTGATACTCATATAACCTAGCTGACCACCTTCAAGAGCTTTTGAACCACTTGATGATGAAATAGCGATGCGTTTGAATTCTTTACCTTCTCGTAAAAATTCGATGACTTTATCGGCACGAGTTTTTGCGCTAGCAATTTCATCCGCAGTGGCATTATTTGGAATATCAATGAGGATATGACCAATGTCATACTCTTCCGTATTTTGACCTTGGCTTTCCATTATTTTTAAAAGGTTATCAACTTCTTGCGGGCTAATATAAATACGACGATCTACGTTTGCGCGCATCACTTGTTGAGTAGTAATTTCTTTACGAATTTCTTCACGATAAGACTGGAAACTCTCGCCTGACGCTTCAATCGTACGGCGCAAGTCTGCAATTGTTCCGCCTTGTTCTTTAGCCATACTAACCAAAGTTTGATCCAGTTGACTATCAGAGATTTCTAACCCCATACGCTCGGCTAATTGCATCATCAGCGCTTGATTTACTAAGCGCTCCATTGCTTGAATACGTAGCGTATCATCCGAAGGTAATTCTTGTCCTTGCTCTTTGGCTTGGGTTTTTACACGGTTAACTATGGTGTCAACTTCACTTTGTAAAATAACTCCTTGGTTTACAATACCAACCACCTTGTCTATTTCAACAGGGGCTGCGAAAGCGCTTTGGTATAAACCAAGCGTCAAAAATGCTGATGCTAATAATTTTTTTAAATTCATACTTTTTCTAATACTCTTGCTAATAGTACGGTAATACTAGTTATTAAGAAAATACGGTCTACGATAGCCAAAAATACCTTGTTGTAATAATTTTTGTGCATCATAACGGCTTTTACTACCTAACCCTTTTAAGACAATATTAAACCCAATGCTTGAATCAAAAGTGGCTTGTTCTTGGCCTATCGCTTGATTTAAATCAGTTGCGATTTGGCGACGACCGGTAATTTGAAAGGCCCAACAGCAGGATTCATATTGCAATCCGCTGAACACCTCGACACTACGACCGCTTTCTAAATCGCGATGATAGCTACTTACAAACTGCCATTGATCACTGAGCGGAATGCTAGTAAAAAAGCCAACTTGTTCGATTGTATTGCCTGAGACATCATTTGCATAGCGATGGTTCAATTGTACCAGCTGATTATCGTCACCTTTATAATCTAAAGTCACATTTGACTGGATAATCTGCTTTCCATCGGTGTCATACTGAATTCCGCCTGATAAATACCAGCGGCGGTGCCAATGTAACATGGTTTGTGCGGCAAACAAGGCATTATAGTTGGTATCTGAGTTTAACCCTTGTGATGTTGGCTTGGCAGAGTCACTTAAATAAAATATTTGACCAGCACTAAAATTAAACAATTCTTCGCTTTTATTATTAAATAAACGCGTGGTTGCACCTAATGTAAATTGATTCGCTGCGGCTATACGATCAACGCTTGAGAAGCGACTATCACGGAATAAACCAAAAAAATCATCTTGTAGTTTTGTCGTATCGTATAAACCTATATCGGATTGATCTTTATTTGGTGTATACAAATATTGCACTTGTGGCTCTAAGGTTTGAATCCCATCATCAGCGAAGATAGTGGTATCACGCTCAAAGTTTAATTGGCTGTATAAACGCACTTTAGGCAAAGTACGTGAAACTGATTTAGCATAATCGGTATTAGCTAAATCACCTTCTTGCTTATAGTTAGTGTGCAGTACGCTAAATTCAGATAAAAACGACCAAGCATGCTCTTGATAACCATAACTTACTTTGGGTTCGATGTGCACTCGAGTGGCTTTTTCTATGATTGCTGTATCATTAGTAAAGTGGCTCAGTTCACCGTCTAGGGTCAGTTCAATATCCTGAAAACTAAATGGTGCTGTTTGTGAAAAGCTAATTTGTGGCCATGCCGCATACGATTCAAGATGATCACCGAGCACTTCAAAGTTTTGTACTTTAATATCTGTACGCCAAGTATCACCTAAGTGTGATAACGAGCCAGTACGATACAGTTGGGTGTCAGTACGTGTTGCGTAATTAGAACCCAAATCAGTGAGATAGTTATCATCGCTGACGTTGGTTATATCAACATTTGCACGCCAGTTTTCGGCAAAATAACTTTGTTGTTGCCAGTGAAATAGAAAGCGCTCTTTGAGTTCTGGTTCGGAGTCGTCTTTGTCAAGGTATTCAAGTGCTACGAGACCTTCATTGATATCACTTAAATAACGAAACTCGGTTTGCAGCTGTAAGCCTTTTTTAGACATATAGCGAGGTGTAATCGTGGCATCAAAGTTTGGTGCAATATTCCAATAATATGGAGTAACAGTTTCTACGCCGTAGCGATCTGAACTGGAAATATTGGGTGTTAATAAGCCTGATTTTCTTCGATTATCAATTGGGAAAGTGAAATAGGGTAAATAAAGTACTGGCGTATCCATAATACGTAATACCATATCATGGGTTTCGCCCCAGCCTTCTTCACGGGATAATAAAATTTGTTCAGCTTGAATTGCCCACACGGGCGTATCGCTTGGACAGGTAGTAAAGCTTGCGTTCAGCAGATCTAAGCCAGACTTATTAATGGTGAGCTTTTCTGCACCGCCGTGTGCTTGTTGATCCGTCAGCTTATAATCGGCACCAAGTAGGCTGATTTCAGAACTATTTAAATCAGCATTAAGACCTGAGCTATTTACTTCACTGATAGTGTCACGGTAAGTAATAGGGCCAGTTGCATTAAGTAACCCACGCTGTTTGTCAATTAGCGCACTTTGTGCGGACAAACTCATAGTAAGGGTGTTAATATCAACATTACCGGTAAATTCTGCGCTTTGGGTGCCAAGCAGTTCAATATCATCTGAACGGATATCGATCATGCCTAAGTCAAGGCCAGCAAGCGGTTGCCAAGCTCTGGTTTGCATTGAATTGCCACAAAAGTTGTGTGTCAGTTCAGTTTCGGCGAACGATGGTGCGCTGATCACACTTAGCATCATCATGCCCCAGGTTTTGCTCATTTATTAACCTTAATATGCTGTCGTTGGATGTAAGAATGACATAATAAAGGAAAACAATGGCAAATACAGTAATTGACTTAGTGAAAAATAGATATCTTGTAAAATGAATCGTTATAAAAGTTTACAGCAGTTTTTAAATCCGCACTTCGAAGATGAAGTATACCAGCTAGCTGCGATCACCGGAGACGCCAGCTTTCGTCGTTATTTCCGCCTAAATCGCGGTCAAGATAGCTATATAGTTATGGACTCAGATCCAGCTAAGCTCGATAACACTCCTTATATAGAACTCAACAAAGTTTTTTCTGAGCATGGTTTCAAACTACCAAAAATATTACATGCTGATGAAAAGCAAGGGTTCTTCTTATTAAGCGATTTAGGCAACACACATCTTGCTGATATGCTGGATGATAAAGAACGTATCAATCACTATAAACACCTTATAAAACTTAGTGCACAATGGGCAAAAATGCCGCCTGTTGAGCACATGAAAGATTTTGATCGGGCATTTTTAGAATTAGAACTAAGTATTTTTTTAGAATGGTTGGTAGAGAGATTTTTAGAGCTAGAAGTTACTGCTGCAGAACGTAATTTATGGCAAACGAGCTGTGAGTTATTAATTGAAAATATACTCGCGCAACCTAGCGTCACCGTACACCGTGATTTTCATAGCCGTAATATTATGCACAGTGAACAGCAATGGGCAATTATTGACTATCAAGATGCCGTGCAAGGCCCGGTATGTTATGACCTGGTATCGTTACTGCGTGATTGTTATTTTAAACTTCCTCACGATGAACTTGAATACTTACTTGAGCATGCATTTGCTGAGTTTGAGCAACAGGGCTTGCTCAGTAACATCAGCTTTGCAACCTTTAAACAATGGTTTGATTTAACCGGTATTCAACGCCATTTAAAAGCGGCGGGTATTTTTTGCCGGTTAAATTTACGCGATGGTAAACTCGGTTATATGGATAATGTATTACCGACACTGCGCTACATTAGTGATGTGGCGCAAGATCATTCATCGTTGGTGGAGCTGGGTAAATGGATCAACAGTAAGATTATTCCTGCTACCTTAGTCGCACTTAATAAAGTGCCAACTAAATAATGAAAGCGATGATTTTAGCCGCGGGTCGCGGTCAGCGAATGATGCCACTTACCGCAGAATTACCTAAACCTATGTTAAAGGTGCAAGGAAAACCATTAATCGAGCATCATATTGAGCGACTAAAAACAGCAGGGATCACTGATTTTATTATAAACCTTGCTTGGCAAGGAGATAAGATCCGTGCTTACTTTGGCGATGGTAGCCAGCTTGGAGTACATATTGAGTATAGCCAAGAGCCTGAGCAGGGATTAGAAACTGCAGGTGGTATTATTCAAGCATTACCTTTGCTTGGTGAGCAATTTATTGTTATTAATGGCGATATATTTACCGACTATGATGTTAGTTCATTACTGCATATTCACTTAGATGCGGGCGAGGCACATATTGTGTTGGTTGAAAATCCAGCCCACAACCCAAATGGTGACTTTACGTTGCGTCATCTAAGCGCAGATAGCCCCAAGTATACATTTTCTGGTATTAGTCGCTTTCATCAGCAATTTTTTGCAGGAATTACAGCGGGTACTCATCGCTTAGGGCCATTATTAAAAAGTAAATTGGCTGAGCATGTTGTCTCTACGGAGCTGTACATAGGTAACTGGGACGATATCGGAACTCCAGAACGATTAGCTCAATTGAATGAGTTGTTGATAGAGCAACAAAAAACTCATTAAGTAATTCACATATAATAGGAGCGCCTCATGTGGGGTAAAATTTTAGGTGCCTGCTTTGGCTTTATGTTTGGGCGTATTATAGGCTTATTTATAGGCTTATACCTGGGCCATATGTTTGACAAGAGTTTAAAGCAGAACTTTGATAAAGCCGGCGGCTTTTCAAGCTTATTTAAAGGCGATGATGATATTAATCAGCGCCAAGCGTTATTTTTTACCAGCTGTTTTGGAGTAATGGGGCACATTGCTAAGTCAAATGGCCGCGTAAGCGAAACCCACATCCGTGCTGCCAGTTTATTTATGGATGAAATGGGACTCACTGGTGATGATCGCAAAGAGGCACAAGATGCGTTTAAAACGGGAAAAGACGCTGATTTTTCATTAAAAGAAACTGTTTTCGATTTTAAAGAGCGTTTTGCTCGTCGCCATGATTTATTACAACTGTTTTTAGAAATTCAAATCCAAATGGCGTTTTCTGATGGGGTGTTAGCTGCGCAAGAAAAGGAGCTACTCCAAGAGGTAAGTAAGTTATTAGGGATCTCTAAAACTCACTTTGCATTTGTACTTAAACGTTACCAAGCTGAATTTTCATTTCGTCAGCAACAACAACGCTATCAACAGCAGCAACAACGTCAACAAGGGCAAAGCAGCAGTTATCGTGAAGGCTCAGGGCATCATGTACCGCCAAATAGTGGCATGAGCCGTACTCAAGCGCTGGCTTTGCTGGGGCTAAATAATGAGGCGAGTGAACGAGAAGTAAAAGTAGCGTACCGTAAATTAATGGCGCAGCACCATCCTGATAAATTAGTTTCTCAAGGTTTACCTAAACATATGATGGAACTGGCAGTCAAGAAAAGCCAAGATATTCAAGCCGCTTACGAATATTTAAAAAAGGCGGCGTAAAAACCCGTCTACTTCTTTGGTCAAGCGCTCATGTTGCTCAGGCTCAGAGCGCAAACCAAACAGCTCACGTTGGCGGTAATCATATTTACTGTGACGTTTAACCCAGCGTTTTCTATCCGCCACACTCAGCAGTAAGTCCGGGTTATCTATGTTGTAGTAAATATCCAATAACGGCGGGCTAATAGTCGATATAATCGCGTTAAGTTGTTGGTTACGTTTACTGTTTGGTAAATAACTGCTAAGGCTGACAAATGCATCTATGTTGGTATTTGGATATTCGCCATAGTGTTCGAGCAATACTCCCGCAGAGGCACCTTGTGCAATAACAACAATTTTCCCATCTTCATCCAATGCACTTTGATACAACGCATTAAAGCGTGCAATTAAGTTGAGTTTATAATTATCTATTATCGCATTGCTTATATGAGCGGTAGCATCAACATGTACAACAGGAGTGGCTGTGTCAGCTGATGGTTCGCCATTGTCTGAACTTGTAGTTTGCTTAGCCGCTGCAGGTTCAGTTGTTTCACTTTCATCCGCAGGTGGCGCTGCCTGCCAATCAATATCGGGTACCGTCATGGCAATTGTGGCATAGCCTAAATCGTTAAGTTGCGTGCGTAAAAAGTTGAGCCCGTTGTTATTGGTAGGTAAGTGTTGCCAATCAGGGATAATCAATACCACACCGCGCTGCTGGGCACTCATGTGTTGGCGATATAAACTTAAAAACTCAGTATCACCAGCGAGTAGCGGTTTTAGTTCATCTTGCGGCATTAGGCGTGATAAATCATTACTGCTGATTGTTGACCATGGTGTGGGTGCAATAAAGTCGGCTGCTTGGGCTGGCATGGCCAAGAAAGTCGCGTAAACCAAACTAATTAATTGCCATACTTTAAACTGTTTGCCGATAGCCATATAAACCACCACGATGAATCAATAAGTTGTTATCGGCGTGTACAGCAAAAAGTTTAGTGTGATTTTAAGCTCGTAATTAAAACTCTGGCTCAGCTTCAAAAGTCATAATTTGTGCTGTTCCCGGGTGAGTGAGCTGTAGCATTTGTGCATGCAATTGCAAGCGCGGGGCAGCAGCCAGGGCATCAGGGGGAGCATAGAGCCTATCGCCTAAAATAGGGTGTCCCAATGACAACATATGCACACGTAATTGATGTGAGCGTCCGGTAATAGGGGTAAGTTCCACACGAGTGGCGTGCAGCTCATGCTCCAGTACAGTGTAATGAGTTAAAGAGGGCTTCCCCTTGTCATGATCAACCATTTGCTTAGGGCGGTTTGGCCAATCACAGATCAGCGGCAAATTGACTGATCCCGTTAATGGCTCTAGTTTACCGTACACTCGTGCAACATAGCGCTTTGCAGTTTGGCGTTCTTGAAACTGCATACTTAAATGACGATGAGCCGCTTTATGCATTGCTAAACAAATAATTCCAGAGGTTGCCATATCTAAGCGGTGAACTATTTTTGCCGTAGGAAAAACACGGTTAACGCGAGCTATCAAACAATCGGCGTGTTTAGGATCTTTTCCCGGCACAGTCAAAAGTTCACTGGGCTTGTTGACGATCAGTAAATCATCATCTTGAAATAAAATGGTTAAATACGGATCTAATGGAGGATTGTAGTTAATTAACACGGCCGACCTCAATGATTTATGAGCGCGCTATTTTAGAGAAGTCATCGCTTATACACAATCAATAACTAATTAGATTAGACGCGAGAGTATTAATGAGCGAGTTAATTGGCAAGTAGTCGTTAAGCTGAGGGTATTTTTGGGCAAAAGAAAAGCGCGAACTATCTCTAGTCGCGCTTGCGGAATCTTCTAATTTTTTGCATCCTGCAATTGAACTTAATCAACTCCTAAACTTTACTAATCCATGTGATCACACTGTTACTTATTCGTTCTGCGTGATATAGGCTATCCGTGCCTCTGTCCTATGTGCTTCCTTTTGATCCTTTTTGGTAATCTCTATTACCGGTCCTTTACGCATCGTCCTGATGCTATCCCTTAGTTAACAGTTCCATTGCGATACCCTTTAGGGCCTGTCCATCTGTCCGCTTTTATAACATCCTGTTTAACAACTCTCTTGCGAGCCCTGTTGTTATTCCTTTTCGCATCATCTTGACGCTGTCCGTATATTTACTATCCTTAGTGCTACTCATCCTGAGCCTGTCCGTGAATCCATTTTTTCCTAACGTAACCTTTAATTCGAGGTTTATGAGTAATCATTCCTTGTCCGTTTACTCATTTAAGCGTCACTGCTTAACCGATGAAGTAAGTATAGAGAGTATCGGCAAACAAAATAGGCTAAAAATAGTAATGAAAATACAGTCATTATTTTGAAATTTAATAATAGTTATTATATTTCATGTGGTTAGTTTGTTTTTAGACTTTTTTTATGATGCTTTATACTCAATAGCTGTCATAACCGTGAGATATATCGCACAAGTGATTTCCATTATGGGCGTGGTTGCCTTTAATAGTGGATGTAATTGTAGTGTTGCTTAGACGATTTCTAATCGTATATGGTTTAAGTTTATTGCATATATCCCTTAAATGATTAAAAACCAATATCTATTAAGGCGCTTTGTAATTCTTTAAAATAAATGCGACTTGCCGATAAATAAGCGGCTATGAATTGTGGGGAAATTGCTCAACAAGACACGTTTGAGCCGCTATTTAGCGCTTCAAGCTCAAAGGTAGTTGCAGAATTTCTTGGTCAGGGCATATACTTAGGTGCAGATGTATTAACAGCAACTGAATATAGTAATGCTTACGGGGGCTGAGTCATTAGTTACTTATCGTCGAGTAAAGCAAGTTGGGTAACTTTATGTTCGCCCATACCATCTTGAGTTAATACCTTTTCAATCACAAGGCTGTAGTGCAAATACGGTGACTATTTTAAATCATCGTTTTGTTGTTCTGCATTTTGTGTATAAGGTTATGCTCGATGGACAATAAATTGAAGTTGCTGCTTAGTTGGGCCAATCATTTTAGCAAATGAGTAGGTGACAATAAAAATAACACCACACACGGTTAACTTTTTCGCAGATTAAGTGTTTTAGTATTTTTAATTTCATTAAAAACGCCGTGTATGAGACTTTGAGTTAAGGAAATACCATGGCGCAAGCGCAATCTGGAATTTGTGCTGAAGCAAACTTGCACGGTTTACATTTGTTTTTTAATGTATTTGATGGCCACGATGAGTCATTACGCAAAAAATTAAAATACGTTAGCGCTATCCAAGATGAGTTTTCAGATCAGTTTTCTGAATCGATGCTCTCCAGCCTAGTTGCTGTGGGGGCACAGTACTGGCCGCACATTCTGCCTGAATTTCTGCCTAGTGAATTACAGAGCTTTCCTAATATTACTCATAATGATCATATTATGGGGGCTCAGCCTTTTGATTTATTTGTCCAAATTCGTTCCGATAGGGAAGATGTAAACCATTTATTTGCTTTGCAAATTCTCAAGTTATTTGCCCCCGATGTTGAATTGGTTGAGCAAGTGCGAAACTTTCGATTTTTAGATGGTCGCGATTTTAACGGTTTTATACTCGGTGGTGACACTCCTCATGGTCGCCAAAAGCGCATCACAGCGTTAATCAATAACCCCAACCATTTTGAAGATCAAGGCAGTTACGTACATATACAGCGCTATAAGCATGATTTAAGTGTGTGGCAAAACCTACCACTGAGTGAGCAAGAACAAATAATGGGACGCACTCGCTTAGATAATACCTTGATTATGCCAGCGACTGAAAATAGTCATGCTGTACGCACTGAGTTAAAAGATGAGCAAGGGCAACCACTGCAATTAAATCAAAACATGCCTTATGGTGACGTTTACGAACAGGGTATATTAGCGATTAGTTATGCAGCACAGGGAAATGCATTTGAGCAAGTATTACGAAGTCGATTAGGTGATGGCGATTGCTACGATCATTGGCTTGATTTTACTCAAGCCGATATGGGGTCTGCGTTTTTTGCCCCATCAATTAACTTTTTAAAGCAGCTATAAAAAGTTTGAATCGGTAGACTTATACCGTATCAAATAAAATACGCACGCGTTCAAGAGTTACATCAATTTCAGATACTTTAGCTGGAGCGATAAAAATAGTATCGTCACCAGCAATGGTGCCTAGTACGCCATCTGCTTTACCTAATGAATCTAATAGTCGAGCAATTAATTGTGCAGCTCCTGGGCTGGTTCGAATAATGATCATCATTTCGTTATGCATTATATCAATCACTAACTGACGTAATGGGCTTTTCGCTGTAGGTACGCCCATTTCAGCAGGCAAACAATAGACCATTTCTTGTTTGGCATTACGAGTGCGTACCGCGCCAAACTTGCTTAACATCCGCGACACCTTACTTTGACTAATATTATCAAAGCCTTGCTCTTTTAGGGCGTCAACAATCTCACCTTGTGAACCAAAGTTTTCTTCTTTTAAAAGTGCCTTAAAGGCCTTTACTAATGCTTCTTGTTTATCTTGTGGTTGCATATTATAGGTTCTTATTCATAAGTGATGCGCTAATTGTACACAATATTGCATACTTATGCAGTAGTTGTTTGCTTTTGCGATGGATTTTAGTGCTGTAAACCAGCAAGTTTACAACTATGGTCTAAATTATATGTGAAATAAGCAGGATAAATTTGTCTTTAGTCGTTAATTTCATTATCTTTAGAGCCACAAATATTTCCTACCTCAAATTACGGAGAATTCCAATGAAAGTTGCTGTATTAGGTGCTGCTGGCGGTATCGGCCAAGCGTTGTCTTTATTATTAAAAACAGGCTTACCAGCTGGTTCTGAATTATCACTTTATGATGTTGCTCCAGTTGTTCCTGGTGTTGCTGTTGATCTTTCTCATATCCCAACAGACGTTAAAGTTGCAGGCTTTGGTGTTGATGCACTAGATCAAGCGTTAACTGGTTGTGATATCGTTCTTATCCCTGCTGGTATGCCACGTAAGCCTGGTATGGACCGCGCTGATTTATTTAATGTTAATGCTGGCATTATTAAAACATTAGCAGAAGGTATTGTTGCTAACTGTCCAAAAGCATTAGTTGGTATTATCACTAACCCAGTAAATGGCACAGTGCCAATTGTTGCGGAAGTATTCAAAAAAGCAGGTACTTACGACGCGAAACGTGTTTTCGGTATTACCACTCTTGATGTGATCCGTTCAGAAGCATTTGTAGCTGAACTTAAAGGTGTTGACGTTGCAACTGTGAAAGTACCAGTAATTGGTGGTCACTCAGGCACAACAATCCTTCCGTTACTATCTCAAGTTGAAGGCGTTACTTTCACTGATGAAGAAGTTGCTGCGCTTACTCCACGTATCCAAAATGCAGGTACTGAAGTAGTAAATGCAAAAGCGGGCGGTGGTTCTGCAACATTATCAATGGGCGCTGCTGCTGCACGTTTTTGTATGTCTTTAGTTAAAGGCTTACAAGGTGAAGACGTTGTAGATTACGCTTACGTTGCTGTTGAAAATGGCGATGCTGCATACTTTGCACACCCAGTACGTTTAGGTAAAAACGGCGTAGAAGAAATTCTTTCTTACGGTGAACTAAGCGCATTTGAAGAGCAAGCTAAAAACGACATGCTTGATACGCTGAAAAAAGACATCCAAGAAGGTGTTGATTTCATCAACGCTTAATTGCTAAGTCGATTGATACAAAAAAGCCTGCATTTGCAGGCTTTTTTATGCTCGAAGGATTTTTATACATTAGGTATTTATTAGTGATTACGATCAACGGCAATACGAGCCAAGCTAACGAGTGCTTCTTTATACGGTGATTCATCTAATACAGATAAACACGCAATCGCTTTATCAGCTTCTTCGTTGGCTTTATTCATCGTAAACTCAAGTGCTTTGGTTTCATTGAGGGCACTTAGAATCGCTTCTAAGTGGTCCATACCATTACTGTGCTCAATGGCATCACGGATCAACTGTACTTGCTCAGCATTACCGTGGCGCATAGCATAAAGAAGTGGCAGGGTAGGTTTGCCTTCGGCCAGATCATCACCGATGTTTTTACCTAACTGCTCAGCATCAGCATTGTAATCAAGCACGTCATCCACTAATTGAAAAGCGGTTCCTAAATGCATACCATAAAGATTAAGCGCTTGCAGCGTAGAGTCGTCTTTTTCGGTAATAATCGCAGCAAGGCCTGTTGCAGCTTCAAATAATTTAGCTGTTTTAGAATAAATTACCTGCATGTAGCTATCTTCGGTGGTATCAGGGTCGTTACAGTTCATTAATTGCAGCACTTCACCTTCGGCAATCACGTTGGTTGCATCAGCGAGTATTTGCATAACTTGCATTTTACCAATACCAACCATCAGCTGAAATGAGCGGGTGTAGATAAAGTCACCAACAAGTACGCTGGCTGCATTACCAAACTCAGCATTTGCTGTCGGTGTTCCTCTGCGTAAATTTGATTCATCAACGACATCATCATGCAGTAATGTAGCTGTGTGAATAAATTCAACAATAGTTGCTAAAGTAACATGATCTTTGCCTTCATAGCCAAGTGCTTTAGCCGCTAAAATAGCCAACATAGGGCGAACACGCTTGCCGCCGCTGTTTACTATATATAAGCCTAGTTGATTGACTAATGCTACATCAGAGCGCATTTGCGCGTAAATTAGTTGATTGACGTCATTCATATCGTTTTCGATTAACGCCTGGATAGCTTTTATATCCATTGATCTCCGAGCCAATTTTAATGGGTATACGGGGCTGATTGTACAACAAAAAACAGCTTTGCTCGACAGTTTGTGACGATTCGCTGAAAAAACACGGTTAAGTAGCTTAATTTAGCCTTAATTAGTAAAGATAACTTTTATATTTGAGAAAATTTACGGTAATTCAACATGGTTGTTTTTTATTCTTAGCGCGTGTTTGTTCGTGGTGTAATTTATTTGTCATGAAACGCTAAAAAGGCTTGGCATAATGCCAATTTAATATAAAATAGGTGAAAATATTGAATCGCCTTCAATGCAGCTATTTTTTATTCATTTAATTAATAAAACAGGCTTGCTAGTTTTTGCACATTAGCGTAAACTTCGCGCCCTATTGAATAATATTTTAGTTGCGTCGATTTGAGGGCGCACAGACGGAGTTAATTATGTACGCGGTTTTCCAAAGTGGTGGTAAACAGCACCGTGTGACTGAAGGTCAAACAATTCGTCTTGAGAAATTAGACGTTGAGACTGGTGCAGCAGTTGAATTTGATTCAGTACTTTTAGTTGCTGATGGTGAGAAAATCGAGATCGGTGTACCGTTCGTAAACGGTGGTAAAATAACAGCTGAGGTTGTTTCACATGGTCGCGGTGAGAAGATTAAGGTTGTTAAATTTAGACGCCGTAAGCATTCTCGTAAGCAAATGGGCCATCGTCAATGGTTCACAGAAGTTAAAATCACTGGCATTAGCGCTTAATTAGAGGTACTTAGAAATGGCACATAAAAAAGCAGCTGGTAGTACTCGTAACGGTCGCGATTCAGAAAGCAAACGCCTTGGTGTTAAGCGTTTTGGTGGCGAATCAGTTCTAGCGGGTAGCATCATTGTTCGTCAACGTGGAACTAAATTCCATGCTGGCACAAACGTAGGTATCGGTAAAGACCACACTATCTTCGCAAAAGCAGATGGTAAAGTTCAGTTTGAACAAAAAGGTCCTTTAAACCGTAAATACGTAAGCATCGTATCTGAGTAATCAGAATCGGTTCTTAAAAAACCCCGCCTTTGCGGGGTTTTTTGTTTTGAAAATAAATATATACCTAAGCCAAGCCTGCAATCAGCTTGGCTTAGGTATATAATAGTGAAATTAACAAGCCAATCCCTAAAGTGAGTAATCATGAAGTTTGTAGATGAAGTAGAAATTCGCGCAGAAGCTGGAGACGGTGGCAGCGGCATCGTATCTTTCCGTCGTGAAAAATATGTCCCAGATGGTGGACCAGACGGCGGTGACGGTGGAGATGGTGGTAGTGTTTATCTACAAGCTGATGAAAACTTAAATACCCTTATCGATTATCAGTTTGAGCGTTTTCATAGAGCTGAACGTGGTACTAATGGCCGCAGTCGTAACTGTACCGGTAAAAAGGCTGATGACTTATATGTGATGGTGCCTGTAGGTACTCGGATCATGGATGTTGATACCCAAGAAGGTCTTGGTGATTTAACTCAACATGGTCAAAGAATTTTGGTTGCAAAAGGCGGTTTCCACGGCTTGGGGAATGCGCGTTTTAAATCAAGTACTAACCGAGCGCCTCGTCAAAAAACATTGGGCACACCAGGTGAAGTACGTAACCTTAAACTAGAGCTATTATTATTAGCTGATGTTGGTTTATTAGGTTTGCCAAATGCAGGTAAGTCTACTTTTATTCGTAGTGTATCGGCAGCGAAACCAAAAGTAGCTGATTACCCATTTACTACGCTGATTCCAAATTTAGGTGTGGTACGTCCAGAAGCAAATAAATCATTTGTTATTGCAGATATCCCAGGGTTAATCGAAGGTGCCTCTGATGGCGCTGGCTTGGGTATTCGCTTCTTGAAACATTTAGAGCGTTGCCGTGTATTACTGCATATTATCGATGTAATGCCTGTCGATGGTTCAAACCCAGTAGACAATGCATTTGCAATCATCAATGAGTTGCACCAGTACAGTCCTAAGCTGGCTGAAAAACCACGTTGGTTAGTATTTAATAAAATAGACTTATTACCTGAAGATGAAGCACAGGCGCTATGTGAGCAAATTGCTGAAGAGTTAGGCGAGACTGAAAATATTTATCATATTTCTGCAATTAATAAGCTAAATACTCAACCATTAATTCATAACATCATGACGCTACTCGATAGCATGCCAAAAGAAAAATTTGTGCCAATTGAAGATGAAGAAGTTGAATTCAAATGGGATACTTATCATAAAGATGCCACTAAGAAGAATGATGACGACGACTGGGATAGTTGGGATGATGACGATTATGACGTTGAAGTTGTCTATGAGCGTTAGACTAAAGTAAATTATTTTAAAAGGAGCTGGTGCTCCTTTTTTCTTGTTTAATAAAAAAGTATTAGGTTTTAATGTGAAGATTTCAATGATTGCAGCTATGGCTAAAAATAGAGTGATTGGCCAAGATAATAATATGCCATGGCATTTACCTGCTGATTTACAGCATTTTAAAGCGGTTACTATGAATAAACCAGTAATTATGGGGCGCAAAACATTTGAGTCAATTGGTCGCCCTTTACCTGGTCGACGCAACATTGTTATTAGCCGAAACACTGACTACACTGCAGCTGGAATTGATGTTGTAGCATCCCCAGAGGCCGCTATTTCATTGGTGTGTGAGTCTGATGAAGTAATGGTGATTGGTGGCGGGAATATATATCAACAATTTTTAAAAAGTGCCGATACACTTTATTTAACGTTTATTGATCTTGATGTTGCAGGAGATACACAGTTTCCTGATTACGAACAATCAGCAAACTGGCAAGTTGTAGAAGAGCTGTATAATCAACCGGATGATAACAATATTTATGGTTATAAATTTGTCACATTGGATAAAGTTAAGTAACATTATTGCGGTTAGGCTTATAGGTTGATACAATATTAAACAACTAGGGTAGTTATAAAGTATTACACAAGGGTCTACAATGATAAAATTATCAACACTCGTTATTGCTGCAGCTGTTATTTCTGGTTCTGTTGCTTTTAGCGCGCCAGTAAAAGCGGATGATCAGTTAGCTGTTTCAATCTGTGAATACATAGCTGCGGACGATAAAAACCGTTTACGTGATAAGTTAAAAAGCTCACGTGTAAAAATTCGTAATATTTATGATGCAGTACAATGTAATGGTCTTAACTTGCTACGTCATGCAGTTGCCAGTAATGCCGTAGATACCGGTGAATATATTGTGAAAAACTTATCTAAAAGCTCTTTAGAAGATGGAGCAGATATAGCATGGGCCGAAGCAAATGGTCATGGCGGTTCTGCATTAATACCAGCAATTAAAGAACGTGCTGGTTTATAAGTTATAATAAATCATTAAAAAAGTCGCGATATCGCGGCTTTTTTGTATCTGAAACAAAAGTTTAACAGATTCGACCTCTATTGTAATTTTATCTGGTAGAATAGGCAGGTTATAAGCAGTTTAAGCAGTGAACAACTATGTTAAGTCCTTTTTATCAGCAACATGCTGATTATGTCTCTATTTCTCGTGAACAAGGGTGTCGTTTCGCAAAGTGCGTTGCTGATGATTACAATCCACTTCATGATAAAGATGCAAAACGTTTTTGTGTGCCTGGAGATTTATTATTTTCATTGGTATTAAGTCGTTATGGCATCAGTGAAAAAATGGAATTTACCTTTGCCGGCATGGTTGATGAGAATACCAAACTCAACTTCCCTGAGGGCGCAGATGAGTTTGATATTACCAGTGGCGATAAAGTCATGCTGAAGGTTAAGCGCGAAGGTATAACTAGCCAGTGCCAAACACTCACCGATAGTCTAATAAAAAATTATGTTGAGTTTTCAGGTACAACTTTTCCGCATGTTATTATTCCACTTATGGGCAATCAAGATGTCATGATCAACCCAGCTCGCCCTATGATTATCTATGAGTCAATGTTGATTAATCTCGATACATTAGAGATCCATGCACCGACGTTAGAATACGCAGAGCCGAGTTTTGAATATACAGGCAAGCGTGGGAAAATCACTTTGCGCTTTAACTTGTTAGAAAATGGTGTAAAAGTCGGCTGTGGTGAAAAGCACATGTTGGTATCAGGTATTCAACAATATTGCCAAGATACGGTGGATGATCTAATTACCTTCTATAACCAACGAAAAGAAACCCTCAAACCAGCTTGAACATTTAGCAAGCTTAGAAAGGCGCTGCAAAGCGCCTTTTTTGTTATTCGCTTTGGGCGTACAATAGCGCCATTATTTGTTACACAAAGCTAAACTTATGTCTGCGACTACTTTCTCTGAGTTAAAACTCGATCCTGTACTGCTTAATGCACTTGAACAAAATCAATATCATACCCCTACGGCGATACAGCTAAAAACTATTCCGCTGATTTTAGCTGGTCATGATGTTATGGGGAGTGCACAAACAGGAACAGGTAAAACAGCTGCTTTTGTATTACCTCTGTTACATAAATTACTTAATACACCAAGTAAAGATGAGCCAGGTACTGCTCGAGTACTTATTTTGACACCAACTCGAGAGCTTGCTCAGCAAGTCTTTGCTAGCTTTGAAAAATACGCGCAAGGTACTGATATTAAAGGCGCGCTTGCTTATGGTGGTGCCAGTATTGGCCCGCAAATTAAAGCCATGAAAGATGCACAAGTTGTAGTGGCAACGCCAGGGCGATTGCTGGATCACATAATCAAAGGCAGCATTAAACTATCTAGTGTTGATTCACTGGTGTTTGATGAAGCAGACCGTATGCTTGATATGGGCTTTATTGACGAAATTAAACGTATATTGCGCCATGTTCCCAGTGATCGTCAGACCTTACTATTTTCAGCGACCTTTGACGATAGTGTATTTGAGCTCAGTAAAAAGTTATTAAAAGATCCAAAACTTGTTGAAGTCAATAAACGTAATTCTGCGGCTGTAGAAGTTGAGCAAATCATTTACGCGGTTGATGAAGACCGTAAACGTGAGCTTGTCTCGCACATGATTGGCATGAAAAACTGGCGCCAAGTACTGATCTTTACTCGCACAAAGCAAATGGCCGATCAACTCGCCAAAGAAATGTGTAAAGATGGCTTAAAAACACAGTCAATTCATGGTGATAAATCTCAAGGTGCACGTGATAGAGCACTGCAAGATTTTAAAGAAGGTACCACTCGTGTACTCGTGGCAACCGATGTTGCAGCTCGGGGTCTAGACATAGCGTCGTTAAAGTATGTGATTAACTTTGAACTACCTTATATAGCTGAGGATTATGTCCACCGTATTGGCCGCACTGGGCGCGCTGGCGAGCAAGGCTTAGCGATGTCATTAGTCAGCCTTGACGAGCAGTGGTTACTTGAAGAAATTGAAGTGTTGCTTGATACTCGTCTAACGCCGCAGTGGTTAGCGGGCTATGAACCGGATCTAAATAAAAAGCCCAAAGATAATCGCAAAAACTCTAATAAGTCGCGAAAAGACCGAGATAAAAAACGTATTACAGGGCAAAGAGCACCTAGTAGACGCCGTAAATAAAAGCTTTCAGTTTTTAGTTATCAGCTGTCAGTAAAGCTCTAGCACGGCGCTAAAACGAGCGCCGTAGCTTTATTGTTTTATATGCTAAATTCAGTAGTCAATAGTATTAATAATAAAGCGCGATATAACTTTACTAAGCTAGAGTGCCCTCTAAAAAGATAAATTTTTAAATTAAAATCGCAGCTAAAGGTTCTTACTTCAATTTAGTGTAGTTATTTCATATGGTTTATCTGCGGATTTTTTCGTAACCATAATAAGCTTAAACCCTTTACCAAATGCATCAATTACCTGCCAGTCAATACGAACTAATGCGTCTTGAACTTTATCAGCATTGAAATCGCCTGTGGCAACAACGTAGTAAAACATCTGATCTGTTTCTGTCTCAACCTTTATTGCTCCACTAATGTCCAATGATGTATTAAACTTTTTATGGTATTCACTTAGTGTTTTACCTCGCCTTTGGCTTTTATCATGTTTATTAACATAAGGGGAAGCTGTAGCAGGAAGATTGCTAATATCCTTTTTATCAAGAATTTCCTGTAAATAACTGACGTTTGAACTTTTAGCTTGGGAGTACTGTTTTAATGCGGCACAGTTCGCTTTCAACATCTGTAACAAATGAAATTCGCTCACTGCTATATCATCAGAAGCGGTTTCTTCTACTTGTTTACAGGTAGAAAAGTGTACATTCTTCTCTGAACGTAAAGTTAAATCATAATTTAATTTAATGCTCTGGTAATCCATCACAATTTCAGATTCTAAACCTGTAAAATAATTAGTAAATAATTTAGGTTTTATTTCATTAGCAGATAATTTTGAGCAGCTAACACAGATAAATATCGATAATACTAATGATAAGTTTTTCACGGTGTCGTTACCTTTATGCTGTTAGCCGCAGATAGCTTTGCTCTTACGTAGTTATTTCTTTCTGCGCTGAGTTGAGGACGATAGCTTTCTTTAGCTGCTTTAATCCAATCTCCAGTTTTGATTGCTTTATCAAACTCAGTAAACTTCGTGACAATTTTTACTGCACCTAAGTTAAAAATCATATCAAATAATGCGACTTGTATATTTTTGTCTAATTTATCAAAATCATCATAATAACCATTAGACTTTTTATATAGAGTAGAAAGCTCTCTGTAAAAAGAATCCATATGTTTGTCTAGTTGGCGTGTAATTTCTACATCTTTAATTATGAGTGTAGTAAATTGCTTATACCATTCAGCTTTATAATTTCTTTTTTGTTTAGCTATTGTTTCAAATTCTTTTTGCTTTTCTAGAGGAGTTGCAGGAGGACCCGGTTGATTGTTAACTACTTTATTCATTGGGAGCAGGGTTGCAGCTTGTTTGTTTTTTATCATATGACCTACGCCTGTGGTTACATAGCCCTGAGAGTCTAGATAAAAGTGATTAATTTTTTCTCATATTTTATAATGTTTTTAATTACTTCTTATTTCACCTGTGGATTTAATGGCATTTAAAATTCCTTTTAATAGTATTACCTAATTAGCATACAAGAATACTTAAAATTACCTAAAAAAACAACAATCATGAACACTAGTTCACTTAAAAATAATGGGCAGGCTCAAGTTTAACTCTATTAAGCAATCTGTTTTTCAGCAAGATTTAATTCCATTGTCGCTTTTAATAAGCGGTAAAGATTAATTGATGCATCAATTTCTTCTTTACGGTTGGTTAAACTTTCAATATTTAACCCCAGTGGCACGTCTAAATGCGCGCAACTTCTTAGTATTAAATCTAAGTTTTCACGGCAAATACGTACAGATTCACTCAGTGGGTTTTGCGAATCAAGCATCCGCCATTTAGTTGCATCAGGTACGGAAATTCCTAACCATTGCATAAACTCTAAGGTTTTTTCACTGCCGCAGGGCGTAAAGGTTAGAATAATACGTTTAGGTTCGATACCTTGAGCTTTACAGCTGCGCGCATAACTGGTGATCAAATCCACGGTTGCTTGCGCGTTATACACAGCTTGTGAGATAAAAAATTTACAGCCTTGCGTGGTTTTTTCAAGTAAGCGTTCATGTTCATTACGTTTACTTGCGTGGCGCTCGGCAATGGTAACGCCTCCTAAAAAGAAGTCTTGAGGCTGTTCGCTTAAGACTTTATAAGCATCAGGCAGGCTTAATTTAATATCCCCGTCAGATGATGGACTACCGACTAATACTAGGTTTTTTAAATTAAACTGGTTTTTAGTTTCGCTTAACCACTGTTTAAATTCGGCCACACCGCGCTGTGCAACACTTTTATAAGTGATCACTTCTTGATGCGATAAATTACGTAGTAAGTTACTGTATTCTCGAGGATCTACCGTTTGCTTGAACGGAAAAGGGCGAGGCATCTCAGTGCGACTACTTTCATCTTGAATGTCATAAATAATCACGCCATCGTATTCAATTTCATGCAAACGAGCTAAGAGCTTTTGGGCGATAATTTCAAGCTGCGCTTTATCAGTACCAATACGTGGTGGGGTGGTACCAATTAAGTACACACCCTGATTGGTGTCTTCAATTTTCTCTTGTAGTGATAAAGCCATAATCCTCATTCCAGCTAAGTTAGTGTCTATGGCAAATAATATAGCAGCCATTTAGACGTCTAGATAGATTTTTTTAGTGAAACTTTTTCAACGAAGGTGAGTTTTATTCATGTTGCTCTGAATGAAGAGTTCTGTGTTACACAACTGTTTACATAATTTATTGCCTCAGGGGTCTTATATTGACTTGCTTTGTTGCATAATCGGATGACTAAAAACAAGAAATTTATTCAACTAACAAGGGATAGCAATGAAATTTAAATTATTAGCAACCAGCCTTGCGGTAACGCTTGCACTGGGCGGTTGTGCAAGTAACAGCGGCTCAAACATGGTCAAAGAGGTTGAGATTGAGCAGTCAACGGTTGCCAGTAGTAATGATCGGGTGTTCTCACAAGATTATTTATTAGAAGAGCTTGATAACGGTTTACGCGTTATGGTGGTGAAAACTGATTACCCTGATGTGGTATCACTACAAATTCCAGTCTCTGTCGGTTCTCGTAATGAAGTCGAAGCAGGTAAAACCGGTTTTGCACACTTTTTTGAACATATGATGTTTAAAGGCTCTGAAAAATATCCGCAAGATGTGTATTCTGATATTCTAAAAAATTCAGGGGTTGATAATCGCGCTTATACAACCAATGATTACACTAACTATCACTTAAACTTTTCAAAGCAACATCTTGATAAAGTACTTGAAATTGAAGCGGATATTTTTCAAAACCTGACTTATTCAGAAGAGCAATTTCGTACCGAAGCATTAACAGTTAAAGGCGAATACCTTAAAAATAATGCCAGCCCGGTTCGTAAGTTACTTTCTGCAGTACGTAATGAAGCATTTGAAAAACATACCTATAAACATACCACCATGGGCTTTTTTGCAGATATTGAAGCCATGCCGGAGCAAATGGCATACGGTAAAGAGTTTTTTGCTAAGTTTTATAAACCTGAATATGTGTCATTAGTGATTGTAGGCGATGTTGATCCAGCTGAAACTATGGATATGGTTAAAAAACACTGGGGCCAATGGCAAAAAGGCGATTTCGTTGCTGATATACCAACCGAACCAAAACAGCAAGCGGCGAAATATATACATGAACAAAACGAAGGCTTACCAGGGCATTGGTTATTAGTATCTTATAAAGGCACAGCCTGGCAGCCAAAGCAAAAAGACAGAGCCGCGCTTGATTTACTGTCACAGCTTTATTTTTCAACCAACTCAGAGCTTTATCAAGAGTTAGTAGTTGATAAACAAATTGCTAGCCAAATGTTTAGCTATAACCCTGATACCAAAGATCCCGGCTTATTACATGTTTTTGTGAAAGTTGAAAATGAGGCTGATTTAGCGGTTGCTCGTGATGCAATTAATAGCACCTACGCAAAAGCTCGCACTGAGTTGGTTGATAGCCAAAAGTTAGCTGATTTAAAATCCAATCTTAAATACAGCTTTATTAACGGCCTAGACTCATCACAAGCTATAGGTTCAACCCTTGCCAGTTATATGCATTTTGAACGCGACCCAGAAGTCGTCAATCAGTTATATGCAACGGCAGATAGCATCACCGCGCAAGATATTAAAGACATTGCTAATAAGTATTTTGTAGACAGTGGTCGTACTACTGTGACTATGTCTGCACTGGATAAAGTGGCTGGTTTTGAACAAGAAGTGGACTTAAACACTCTCGTTGCTAGCAAGCAAACTGTGCAACAGCGTCATTTTAAAGTGCTAGATAAAACCAATAGTTCGCCATTGATTGATATTAACTGGTTATTCCATACCGGTGCTGCGGCTGATCCTAAAGGTCAAAAAGGCGTAGCTGCACTCACTGCGGCCATGCTTGCTCAAGGTGGTTCACAGGCGAAGAGCTACAACGACATTAAACAGGCACTTTATCCATTGGCAGGTAGCTTTGGTTATCAGATAGATAAAGAAATGATTTCGCTACAAGGGCGTGTCCATAAAGATAACGCTACACAATGGTATGCACTGGTTAGTGAGCAGTTACTAAATCCTGGCTTTAGAGAAGATGACTTTAAACGCCTTAAGAAAGAGCTCATCGACGGTATAAAATCTGGCCTAAAAGCCTCAAATGACGAAGAGCTAGGTAAAGAAGTGCTTTATCATAAGCTGTATCAAGGTCACCCATATGAGAGCTATAACTACGGTGATCTATCTGATTTAGAAGCATTAACACTTGATGACGTGAAAGCGTTTTATGCGAAAGAATTTACTCAAGCTAAACTGACTGTCGGTTTAATTGGCGCAGTACCTGAATCACTTAAAGCAACCATGTTTAGCGATTTAAGTGCTTTGCCTAAAGGTCAGCAAAGTCGTTTATCGATTCCTGATGCACCAGCGCTAAAAGGTCATCACGCTACAATTGTAGAAAAATCAGCGCAATCGACTGCGGTATCGTTTGGCTTCCCAATTGATACCATTCGTAGTAGTGAAGACTGGACGGCACTGTGGTTAGTTCGCTCATACTTTGGCGAGCACCGCAGTTCAAACTCATATCTTTATGAGCGCATTCGTCAAACCCGCGGTATGAACTACGGCGATTACGCGTATATTGAGTATTTCCCACGAGGTATGTTCCAGACTAAGCCTGATGCAAACTTAGGCCGCTCTGAGCAAATATTTCAAGTATGGCTTCGCCCGCTGCGCTCGAACAATGACGCTCATTTTGCAACGCGTACCGCTTTATTTGAACTTGATAAGCTAATCAAAAATGGCATGACAGAAAAAGACTTTGACGCAACGCGTAACTTCTTAATTAACTTTGTGCCGCAAATGGTAGCAAGCCAAAACCGTCAATTAGGGTATGCGCTAGATAGTGAGTTTTACAACACCGATACTTTCGTAAAATATGTAACGAGCAAGCTTGAAAAACTGACAGTAGCTGATGTAAATCGTGTCATAAAAGAGAACTTACAAACGGATGATATTCAGTATGTGTTTATCACCGGCGACGGAAAAGATATGCAAAAGCGCCTAGCGTCAGAGCAAACATCCCCTATGGTATATAATGCAGAGAAACCAGCTGAATTAGTTGCTGAGGATAAAGTAATCGCTGATTACAAACTGGCAATACCAGCGAAAAATATTGAAGTACTTGCTGTAGATAAGGTGTTTGAATAACGAGCATTTAAATAACTAAGAAGCTTAATTTAGATGCCCCAAATTTGGGGCATTTTTATAACATTGCGCCAATTTTTACACCTAATCCAAAAAGTATAATTGCACTGACGATAAGCACTAAGGTGATGTGTCCTCGCGATTCCTTTGACATAGTTTAAATCTCCTTATTTCATAATTAAAAACACGGTGATCATGCCAAGCGCAAAGCTGGCAATGGACGACAGCGCTAAAATTGTTGTGATACTTTGCGTATTTAAAGTATGTGTCTGAGCAACTGAAACTGTATTTTCCTCAAGTTTTATTAACTCACCTTGACGTACTTCTAACACTGCACACAAGGCCATGGTGGTTTCTTTAGACGCTGCGCCTTCTTTTTTTACCCGTTGAATAGTTCGTAAACTTACGTCACAGGCATCTGCAAGCTGTTGTTGAGTCCAATCAAGCTTTTGCCTTAATGCTTTTATAGTTTTGGGGTTTAATTGCATGATTATTTCCCCAAAGCTAATGTTGAAATAATATACCCAACAGTAAAACCAACAACAAAACACCCAGCAATAAAAAGAGCTGATTTTTTAGGGTTACTAAATAAAGTTGTTTGCTCTAAGCTTTTAACTAACTTTTTATTTTTAAACAGTGAGCACTCAAGCCTACCAGTTAAAATATTGTGCATTTCAAACTTAACATTAAAAGTATTACCTGATAGTTCAAATTGGTGTTTACTTGTGACATTAATACTTCGCTTTTCACTAACTAGCTCATCATTAATATAGACTTCTTCCTTACCGGTGAAGTAACTGCCAAAGCAGGCTATTTGATCGTCGCCATCTTGAAAGTAAAATTTATAGCCTAGTTTCTTTGTATTGAGTATGTCATTGTTCATCATCGTATTCCTTATTAAGTTGATGATGCTAATTTAGCGTTTATTATTATTTTTTACGCCGTCAGCTTTACGCCAGTTGTTATTTTGTCATATGACAGTATAACTGTCATTGATGTTTAGTTATTGAATTTTAAAGTTTTATATTTTTTATGGCTACACGTTAATTTTATCTACTGTCGTAACTCATTATGTAAAACTATAATGAGATTATTAAAGAATGATTTTGAAATTTAGTTATATCTAATAACTAGAACAAATAACCGCAGCGTTAACACATCTGACTTGAAATCCGTTAAACTGCATAAAAGCTTATCTTCGTATTAATCTAAGGCCGTCCTATGCGTCATGAAATTTGGCAACAGCTCCGCACCGAAGCAAATGAAGTCGTTACCCGTGAACCTCTGTTAGCAAGTCATGTGTATTCATGCATTTTAAATCATGAGTGCTTAGGGTCTGCGTTGAGCTTTATTGTTGCTAATAAGCTGGCAGACGCAGTGGTATCTGCATTTACTATCCGGGAGTTATTTGATCAGGCTTTTGTTGAATGTGATCGAATGCTTACTCATGTCGCCCATGATATAAAAGCCGTTAAAGATCGTGATCCCGCTGCCGATACATATTTAACTGTGATATTAAATTTAAAAGGTTTCCATGCAATTCAAGCACATCGACTCGCCCATTGCTTATGGTTACAAAACCGTAAAGAGCTCGCTCGCTTTATTCAAAGCCGTACCTCAGAAGTATTTGGCGTTGATATCCATCCTGCTTGTAAAGTCGGCCATGGTATTATGTTTGACCATGCAACTGGTATAGTGATTGGTGAAACAGCTGTTATTGAAGATAACGTCTCTATTTTACAATCAGTTACTCTAGGTGGTACTGGTAATGAAAAAGGCGATCGTCATCCGAAAATTCGCGCCGGTGTTTTAATTGGTGCTGGGGCTAAAGTGCTCGGCAATATTGAGGTCGGCGAGGGCGCCCGAATTGGCGCAGGCTCAGTGGTATTGAGCGCCGTACCACCTCACACCACGGTAGTTGGCGTGCCAGCTAAAATTGTTGGTAAACCAAATTGTCCCTGTCCAGCGCAAAGCATGAATCAAAACTTTTTAGAAGTTGAAGCTGAAAACGAATCGCACACCAGCGCAATGCTATAAATCAAAATTAACCATAAATGGAATTATAAATGAGTAATAATGGTTTGTTTTCTCGTGTGCTGGCGTTTGCTGCTGGCGTGGTTTTAACTTGGGGTTACTTTCAGTTGACCTCAAGCAAGACAACACCTGTTCATACACTGCTAACACACGAGGTTGAGCAGCAACGCAATATAATGGCGACGGACGAAACAGCTGTTGCTAATCAAGCTGCAAATTTTGCACAAGCGATTGATAGCAAAAAAATGGCCATTGCACCACAACAGCAAATGGCAGAAGAGCAACCGCTTGAGCAACAAGTGCAACAGCTCAAGCGTGAGTTACTGCAACAGCAAAAATTAGTAAAAGCTTACGAACAACAATTGCAAGCACCGTCCGATTTTGAACAAGCTTTGCTAGACAAGTTTACTGAGCAAAGTCGCAATGAAGAGTGGGCTTATCGTACCGAGACTGCCATGAAAGACTTTTTACAGATTGCTGATCTTGGCATCACCCCTGAATTGGTTAGTGCGCAGTGTAAAAGTTCGGTATGTAAATTTGAACTTGCAGCGCCAAAGGATGTAGATGATTTTGATCATACCCAATGGCGCGAACTCAACGATAAGTTGGTACAACAAGACTTTTGGCAGCAATTTAAAGTCAGTACTTCAAAATCAAGCGATCGCGATTTTTCATTATTATTAAGTACTGAGTCAGAATAACGAGCCTCAGCTGACACGAGCTTGAATTACGCCATCAGCAAGCTCGGTTACAATTAAATCACCTTGAGTTACTTGCTTAATAGACTTAATCACTTGCCCTTGCTCATTTTTAGTGATGCTATAACCACGAGCGAGTACATTGAGCGGACTTACAGATTCTAATCGGCTAGCCTGCATTGCGAGGGTATTTTGGGCACTGTGTAATTGTTGCTGCATGGTTTGTGTTAAACGCCCTTGCAGTTGCTGTAATTGATGACTTGCCTGAGTAATTTTGCGATCTGGTGAGCGCTGCATTAGTCGCGGCGTTAGATTATTTAAGCGGCGCTCATATTGATAGAGCCGATGTTGTATCGCCTGCTGTAATGCTACTGTCAATTCATCTAAACGTTGCGCTTGTTGATTTAACTGATTACGCGGGTGACATAATGTTAAACGGTGCTCAAGTGCTGTTGCAACGCTTTGCTTTGCAGATAACTGATGTTTAAACGCATTGGCTAAGCGATTTAATTGTTGTTGGATTTGATTATAAAGTTCGCTGCTATTGGGGCTAACAAGCTCTGCAGCCGCGCTTGGCGTTGCGGCGCGCACATCGGCAACATAATCGCTAATGGTGGTATCAATTTCATGACCGACAGCACTGATAATTGGTAGGTTACTGGCAAAAATAGCGCGTGCCAGTAGCTCATGGTTAAAGCACCATAAATCTTCTAGTGATCCACCACCGCGGCCTAAAATAATTACATCAACTTCATTGCGGGCATTAGCAATATTGATTTTATCAATTAATTGTAGGTGCGCGTCTTTACCTTGCACCATAGCAGGGTAGATCACGACTTCAAGTTGTGGCGCTCGACGCTTAAGTACCGTTAAAATATCTTTGATAGCCGCCCCTGTGGCTGATGTAATAACACCAACACGATGCACAACCCCAGGCAATGGTTGTTTATGGGCGGAGCTAAATAAACCTTCGGCGGCTAAGCGCATTTTTAATTCATCAAACTGTTGCTTTAGTTGCCCTTCGCCAGCAGCTTCCATGTGTTCAACAATCAGCTGATAGTCACCACGCGGTTCATACAGCGATACTCGGGCTCGAACTGTCACTTGTGCGCCATTTTCAGGGCGATAGCGTTGGCCTCGATTGTTGCCTCGCCACATCGCCGCTTTTACTTGAGCGCGATCATCTTTGAGCGTGAAATACCAATGACCAGAGGCTGGTGTAATGAAATTTGATATTTCGCCGGTTAAATTTAACGATGCGAATCCTTGTTCGAGTACGGTTCTTATTTCTCTATTTAACCTAGAAACGGTATAAATCGTTTGCTGCTGGGATGTTACGGCCATAAAGCGACTCTAAAAAGCGATGATGGGGGTATTTTATCATAAATAATTGTGAAATCTTATTTACTCGTGCCCACAACGCTGATAAAATTTGGCCGCAATTCCTTAAACAAGATCCACATGTGAGAAGTTGCCAAAATGCTTAGAATTGCTAAAGAAGCTCTTACCTTTGATGACGTACTTTTAGTACCAGGTCATTCTACTGTTTTGCCACACACGGCAAACATTTCAACTCGCTTAACGCGTGGTATCAAACTTAACTTGCCGCTAGTTTCAGCATCTATGGATACTGTTACCGAAGCACGCTTAGCGATTGCGCTAGCGCAAGAGGGCGGTTTAGGTTTTATCCACAAAAACATGACAATTGAAGAACAAGCCAAAAACGTACGTAAAGTTAAAACGTATGAAGCGGGTATTGTTTCTTTCCCTGTTACTGTGACAGCGGATTTAACCATTGCAGATGCAATTGTACTTGCTGAAGAAAAAGGCTTTTCAGGTTTTCCGGTAACGGACGCTGAAAACGGCCTTGTTGGTATTGTTACCAGCCGCGATATGCGTTTCGAAACCAAGCTTGAGCAACCGGTTTCAACAGTGATGACTAAAAAAGAAAAGTTAGTCACTGTAAAAGAAGGTGCTGCGCGTGATGAAATCTTAGGATTAATGCACGAACACCGTATCGAAAAAATCCTTGTTGTTGATGATGCGTTTAAATTAAAAGGCATGATCACAGTAAAAGATTATCAAAAAGCACAAGACAAACCACATGCATGTAAAGATGAACAAGGTCGTTTACGTGTAGGTGCTGCTGTTGGTGTAGGCCCAGGTACTGATGAGCGTATTGCTGCATTAGTCGAAGCGGGCGTTGATGTATTACTAATTGATACCTCACATGGTCATTCTCAAGGTGTTATCGACCGTGTTGCACAAACTCGTCAAACTTACCCTGAACTACAAATTGTAGCAGGCAATGTGGCAACAGCTGAAGGTGCGATTGCGCTTGCCGACGCCGGTGTTGATGCAGTTAAAGTAGGAATTGGCCCAGGTTCAATCTGTACTACGCGTATTGTTACTGGTTGTGGTGTACCACAAATCACAGCTATCTCTGATGCTGTTGATGGCCTAAAAGGTCGTGACATTCCAGTGATTGCTGATGGTGGTATTCGTTTCTCAGGTGATATTGTAAAAGCACTTGTTGCTGGTGCATCATGTGTGATGGTTGGCTCAATGCTAGCGGGTACTGAAGAAGCGCCTGGTGAAGTCGAGCTTTACCAAGGCCGTTACTACAAGTCATACCGTGGTATGGGCTCGCTTGGTGCGATGAACCAAAAAGAAGGTTCATCAGATCGCTATTTCCAAAAATCAAATCAAGCAGACAAGCTTGTGCCAGAAGGTATTGAAGGTCGTGTGGCTTATAAAGGTCCAATCGCGACAATCATTCACCAACAAGTTGGCGGCCTGCGCAGCGCAATGGGTTTAACCGGTTGTGCAACGATTGAAGAATTAAACACTAAACCTCAGTTTGTACGTGTTACTTCAGCAGGTATGGGTGAGTCACATGTTCATGATGTGCAAATCACCAAAGAAGCACCTAACTACCGCTTAGGTTAATAGCTTCAAATCTATTAAAATTACTGGGCTAGCTTCGCTAGCCCTTATTTATTATAGTCATTCAGGTAACCTGAGTGCTAGTTCTTGACTAACGAGACCCTCAATGAGCAAAGACATTCACGATTCACGAATTCTTATTTTAGACTTTGGTTCGCAATACACGCAATTGATCGCCCGCCGTGTGCGAGAAATTGGTGTTTACTGTGAACTGTGGGCATGGGACGTAACGGAAGAGCAGATCCGTGAGTTCAATCCACAAGGTATCATTCTATCTGGTGGCCCTGAGTCAACAACCTTAGAAAACAGCCCGCGTGCCCCTGAGTATGTATTCAATGCAGGCGTACCTGTACTTGGTATTTGTTACGGCATGCAAACAATGGCTACTCAGCTTGGCGGTAGCGTTCATAGCTCTGATAAGAAAGAGTTTGGTTACGCGCAAGTTGAAAAAGTCGGTAACTGTGCATTATTTGATGCCATTGAAGACAGCATTACCGATGGCGGTGAAGGCATTTTAGACGTGTGGATGAGCCATGGTGATAAAGTAATGGAAATTCCAGATACTTTCAAAACCACAGCTAAAACATCTACTTGCCCACATGCGGCAATGTCTAACGAAGAAAAGCGTTTTTACGGCGTACAATTCCACCCAGAAGTAACCCACACTCATCAAGGCCAACGTTTGCTAGAACGCTTTGCGATTGATATTTGTGGTTGTGAAAAACTGTGGACTGCTGCAAAAATCATTGATGACGCCATAGAGCGCATTAAAGATACTGTGGGTGATGACGAAGTAATCTTAGGTTTATCTGGTGGTGTTGATTCATCAGTGGTGGCTATGCTTATTCACCGCGCGATTGGCGACCGTTTAACCTGTGTATTTGTTGATAACGGTTTACTGCGTTTAAACGAAGGTCAGCAAGTAATGGATATGTTTGGCAATAAGTTTGGCCTAAACATTATCAAAGTGGATGCCGAGGAATTATTCTTAGCGGATCTTGCTGGTAAATCAGACCCAGAAGACAAGCGTAAAGCGATTGGCCATACATTTATTAAGGTATTTGATAGCGAATCTAAAAAGCTTAAAAATGCAAAATGGTTAGGTCAAGGTACTATCTATCCAGATGTTATCGAGTCAGCAGCGTCTGCAACTGGTAAAGCGCATGTGATCAAGTCTCACCATAATGTGGGCGGCTTACCAGATGACATGGAAATGGGCTTAGTTGAGCCACTGCGTGAATTATTTAAAGATGAAGTACGTAAAATTGGTTTAGAGCTCGGTTTACCGTACGACATGCTTTATCGTCACCCGTTCCCTGGGCCTGGTCTAGGTGTGCGTGTACTTGGCGAAATCAAAAAAGAGTACTGTGACTTATTACGCCGTGCTGACGCTATCTTCATCGAAGAACTACACAAAGCTGAGCTTTACCATAAAGTAAGCCAAGCGTTCACGGTATTCTTACCGGTCAAGTCTGTAGGCGTTATGGGTGATGCACGTAAGTATGATTGGGTTGTAAGTCTTCGTTGTGTAGAAACTATCGACTTTATGACTGCACGTTGGTCACATTTACCGTATGAGTTCTTAGGTCTGGTTTCAAACCGCATCATTAATGAAATCGACGGTATCTCACGCGTTGTTTACGATATTTCAGGAAAACCACCTGCGACAATCGAGTGGGAATAATTTTTAGGCCTGAAACGTCTGGCACTAACAGGCATTAAATCTTAATTAAGTCCGCGTAATTGCGGACTTTTTTTATTCGGAACATCACTGAAAAAATGCTGTGACACTTTGTTCTATAAGTCAAAATATAAGATCAGAGCCTTTCGATTGCGCAGGAAGATTTTATATAGCGTGATTGTTCATTAAGTGGCGCATTTGCTCAGTAATCCAATCTGTTAATTTATTGCTTGGGCTATCGAGTCGTTTTACTATGCCTATTTCAATTAATAGATCCGTTAAGAAGTCGGCTTGAGCTATTTTTATTTGTTCAAAAAACCAATGCGCCTTGGCTATATGCTCAGGCACGATGGCCCAGCCTTGATTCTGCGTTACCAATTCACAAATCAAATAATAACTGTCTAAATCCCAATGATCTGGGCTTAGGGCATTTTCGCGGTTTTCTCCTGAGCGGTTGCAGAGTACGAACTGACGATATTGTTGTAGTTGCGCAAGGGTCAATACATCTTCTTTAGCGAGAGCGTGCTTGTTACCGACAATCAGGATTTTTCTAAAATACCCCAGAGACTGTAAGGTTAACTTGGGTGGCAAGGCACTGTTGCTAATCATAAAACCAATGTCGGCTTTTTGATTAGCAATGGCATTGGCAATGTCGTCTTGTGAGCCATTGGTAATAACCAAATGAGTGTTAGGAAATAAATCGCCTACTTGAGAAAAAATAGAATGGATGGTTTCCAGTGGTAAGGCTTCATCCAGGGCGATTCGTAACGAAATGGGTTCTTTGTTCGCAGCTGTAAGTGCTCTTGAATCTAATCGAAGGCATTGGTTAAGCACGGCTCGCGCTTCGGGAAGCATCTCTTTACCCAGAGGCGTTAATACGGGGTATTTAGAGCTGCGATCAAATAACTCAAACCCTAAATCCAATTCTAAATTGGCTATGGCGCTACTAATTCGTGATTGTGCCTTTTGTAATTGCCTTGCTGCTGCAGAGAAAGAACCCTGCTCGGCGGCAGTAACAAAAGCCAGTAATTGATCCAATGTCCAATTCATTCCTATCTCCGAAACGGCCATTTAGCGGCTAGTTAAGCTTTTTAATCCATCTCTAAAGCGGATGGTAACTGACTTTATGATATCTCAATTCAGTATATTATGCCTACATTATTACATTATTACATTATTACCTTCTGGATATTTAAGATGCAAGCAGCTCCACAAATTCAACCGTCACAATCCGTCGCAGGCACGTTTTGGCGTTTCGCCATTCCTTCCATCGTCGCTATGTTAGTCAGTGGTTTATATCAGATCATTGATGGTTTCTTCGTTGGTCACTATGTTGGTGCAAACGGACTAGCAGGTATCAACATGGCAATTCCATTGCTTGGTTTAATCATGGGTTTTGGTTTGCTTGTTGGTATGGGAGGCGGCAGCGTATTATCTAAATATCGTGGCGAGAATAACCTCGTAGCCACTCAAGCAACACTCATCACAGCGCTTTTCTTGATTATTTTGATCGGCTTATTGGCCACAATTGTGTTTATCGTTTTTGGCCAGAGTCTGCTCAATATTCAAGGCGCGACCGGCGTCACCTTAGAGATGAGTTGGGGTTATGTGCAGATCATGTCGTTTGGGGCGCTTATTTCGGTTGGTGTCAGTGCCATGCCGATGTTAGTTCGAAATGACGATAGTCCAAACCTTGCGACGATCTTCATCATTGTTGGTGCCTTGACCAACATTGTCTTGGACTATGCTTTATTAGGCTATCTTGATATGGGGTTAAAAGGTGCAGCCATTGCTACCTTAATTGCTCAATTAGCCACGTGTATATTATGTTTACGTTACTTTATGTCGTCAAAAGCTAAAACCAAGCTATCGGTTAAACAACTTGATAAGACCATCGCCATTCATATCGTGCAATTAGGAGCGTCAAGCTTAGTGATGTTTATCTATTTCAGCTTCGTCATGGCGTTCCATAACATGCAATTTATGGCCTACGGGGACACCACGCAGTTAGCCGCATTTGCGATTGTTGGCTACTTAGCGAGCTGTTACTACTTCTTCGCTGAAGGCTTAGTCAGCGGATTGCAGCCACCAGTGAGTTACTACTTAGGCGCCAAGCAATACAAACGCATTAGCGAAACCGTAAAACTGGCTTTTTCTGTTACCGTTGGGTCCGGTATTGCTTTAGTAATATTGTTTAATATTTTTCCAGAAATCTTTATCAGCATTTTTACCACAGGCAATGATGCATTACTTGAAGCAAGCAAAAACGGTATTCGTTTACACTTAATGGCATTGTTTTTAGATGGCTTCTTATTCTTGGCGTCCATCTACTTCGTCGCCGTTGGTAAAAGCGGACAAGCCCTGTTTGTTTCCGTCGGCAATATGTTGATACAGTTTCCTTTCCTATTCATCTTGCCGAAATACCTAGGTATCGATGGTGTTTGGTTAGCCGTCCCTTTATCTAACATTGCCTTCGCATTGATCGTACTGCCGATGCTATTAAGCAACCTGAAAGGTTTTATGTACATGCATAAACAACAAAGTTTCGTTTAAAAAACAATAAGAAAAGAATAGTAAGGATATTTTTATATCGACGAGCGTTAAATAACTTTGGGGCAAAAGCGAGTTATGAATTTTAACAACAAGAGTCTGCATCACTTAGTATGACTTGATATGTAGCTGGTTGCTCATGTTTTGATACGCTTTAAAAGTGGACAACAAGTTGAGTATAAAAAGTGAATAGAATTGAATCTAACCGCGCTTACTACAGAAGAGCAACACGGGCTTCGTTATGATATGGCCGAATCATCAGTCTGGGCCAAAGCTGAACTAAAACGTCTGCGAGTAGCAAAAAGTAAAAAATGCTGAGCATGGATATATATGAAGGCTTATCCTAGTTTAGGTAAGTAATTATAAAAACGGCGAATTAGTTGACTAATTCGCCGTTTTGTTTATTTAAAAAGCAGTTAAACTAAAAGAGTGATTTTTTTCTTTACCTTTAGCGAAACTTCTCTATAATTCGTCGTCATTGCAGGGGCGTAGTTCCAATTGGTAGAACAGCGGTCTCCAAAACCGATGGTTGGGAGTTCGAGTCTCTCCGCCCCTGCCACTTCTTATTTACATAGCCTTGATTACTTCTTATATTGTTCCAGTGTTTAAGTCTACTGAGTTTTTATGCATCCACGATACGCAGCTATTTTTGGTATAGAAAACCTCGAACTAAATCAGCATTTCCGATTACAGCCAGTCGCTGAACAACGTTCTGATGCACCAAGTGCAGCGCCGCAGGTAAATATAGAGCTAAGTACAACGCTATTGGCTGATTTAAATCGCGCTATTGCGCCATTAAAAATTAGCCAAGTAGTGCAAAGCGATAAGCTTGCATGGCATGATGGTCAATTGAGCTTACCAACCCAGCAGCTTAATGCTGATAATAAACGCGCGCTATGGGCGCTGATGAGCACACACCTTGATAACCTTTGAATCTGTTACTGAATTATCCATTGATGCGCTGATGCGTGTTGAGAACGCGTGTCACACTCATCCGTGGACAGTAAACACTATGCAATCATGTCTCGCTGGACGTTACTTTAATTTAGCTGCGTTTAATGAGCAGCAAATTATTGGTTTTTATATCGGTGAAAAAGCAGGGCCTGATTTTACTTTAATGGATATCTGCGTGGCACCTGATTTTCAGGGGCAGGGGATTGCCAAACAATTGCTTGCAGCGTTTATTGAATACGGCGAAAAACACCACGCTGAAAACTTATTTTTAGAAGTACGTGAAACCAATACTCGTGCCATCGCCTTATATGAGCAGGCAGGCTTTAGTGAAATGTCGGTACGTAAAAATTACTACCCAAGTAGTGACCCATCAAAAAATGGCCATGAAGATGCTATCTTAATGGGAATGACATTACTTTTTGGTTAATGACTGTTCTTGTTGCAAGGTATATTTTATCGCTTCAATTAAGCTCAGTGCTAAATAATCACGGCGGTTGTGATCACGGCCACGTAAATTATCTTCAAGTGTGGCCGCCGCATGGTGAATATTACTAAAACCAAAACAACCAGCACTGCCTTTTAAACTATGGGCCAGCGCTCTGAGCTGCTCCCACTCACCATTATTGTATAGCTGCGTAACGTCGGTTAAATAACCTGGCAGTTTTAAGCGATAGTTGTCGTTGATCTGTTGAAATTTTTCGCTGTTTAGCAAGCTATCCCATTTATTCTGGCTGTCTTTTTCAATATTTAAATAGCTAACAAGCACACTTTCTAAGGCATCTTTATCGATAGGCTTAGCCAGTGCTTCGTCGCAACCGGCTTGCAAATAGGTGTTTACGTCATCTTTCATAACATTCGCGGTAAGTGCAATGATCGGCCCATCGTAGGCTGCATGGCGGAGCATTTGTGTGGCTTCTAAGCCGCCCATTACCGGCATTTGCATGTCCATAATGATTAATTGATAGTCATTCACCAGCGCCATTTCAACAGCTTCTGCACCATTGTTGGCTATATCAGGCTCAAGCCCCCATGTTTGCAGTAATAACTTGATTAGTACTTGGTTGTCAGGGTTATCCTCGGCGACTAATATATTGGCATCAAAGCTATTTTCTGCGAATGAAAGCTGTAAGTCCTTAGCGGGAGTTAATTGGCTTAACTCAGTCAGCATTGGCACTGTTTGTTGTTTATCAGCAGGTAAGTTACAGGCAATTTGCACGCAGAAACAGCTTCCTTGGCCTGGCGTGCTTGTTACATAAACATCACCACCGAGCAATTGTGCTAAATTTTTAGAAATACATAAGCCTAAGCCAGTGCCGCCAAAGCGTCGTGTTGTTGTTGTATCAGCTTGTTCAAAAGGTTTGAATACCCGCTCAACTTCTCGCTCTGACATGCCAATACCGCTATCTTTAATGGCAAATTCTATGAGTTGTAAATCACTGTTATAGGTAATATCTAATTCAATTAAACCTTGCTCGGTAAACTTCACTGCATTGCTGGCAATATTAATGAGAATTTGCTTTAAACGAGTGCTATCACTATTAATTATGCGCGGTAATGGTAAGTGAAAATTGATATTGCAGTTAAGTTTTTTCTCTTGTGATAAAGGACGAATAATCGAATCAATATCATGAACTAACTGCACAATATCTAGCGGTTCTTTTTCAACAGCTAATTTTTCGGCTTCGATTTTCGACAAGTCTAAAATATTATTGATGAGTTCAAGTAAGTGTTTAGAGTTACGTAATATAGTATTTAGGTGCCAAGCGTCGCCGGTTGTATTTTGGCTGTGTAATAGCTGCTCAGTAAAGCCCATGATGGCGGTTAGTGGTGTACGTATTTCATGACTCATATTGGCTAAAAAGCGGCTTTTTAATTGGTTCGCTTGTTCCGCTTGGGCAATGGCCACCTCGAGTTGACTATTCATGGTTTCAAGTGCCTTGGTACGGCTTTCGACTTTATCTTCTAAGTGATGTTTATATTCTTCAAGTTCGTCTTGATAATGACGAATTTGGTTCACCATGTGATTAAAATCATTAAATAATACCCCCACCTCATCATTATTATGTGCAGGCAAATATACCGACAAATCGCCGTCACCTACTCGATGGCTGGCTGCCCCAAGTAACTCAATTGGGTTAAGTAGTAAATTACGTACCACAATAAAAATCAGCATCGGCAGGGTGATCACTGAAATAATCACAATCAAGGCGGTGATCAAACTGATCGCTTTGCCCGATTGATACAGTAAGGCTTTGGGGATGGTCGAGACATAATAATAACCGCCGCTCATTTGGATGGCGTAAATCATCCGTTCAACTTTATCAATACTCGATAACTCTATGGTTGAGAGCTTACCTAGATCGGCTAAGTCGTGAATTTGTTGCAGCTCATATTCGCTAATATATTGACCGCGCTTATTGTAGTCTGAGCTAAATAATATTTTGCCATTGCTGGTCAGTAATAAATTTAAGGTATTGTTATAGGGCGCTTCTAAAATGCTGGTATTTAAAATCGATGGCTCAACATGCAACACAATAAACCCTAATTGTTGCGGACGTTTAAGGTAGTAATCAGCACTGTAAATACGTTGAATAAAATACAAACTGGTAGTGCCATCTTGTTTTTGCACCATAAACTGTTGTTGGCGTAAGTTACTTTGTAAAACTTGTGAGAAAAATGGATAGCTGGTTGGTGCGGTATTTAAATTACTGGAGTAATAGGCGTCGCTTTGACCATCCGGAGAGACTAAATTTACGCTAACAATATCGGGGTAAGCTTCTGAATAGCTTGCAAATACATCCATTAGTGCGCCTAGACGACGGGTGTAATTGCCGTTATCGCGTAAGTCATCTGCTAAAAAGTCACTTAGTACAGGGGAGGCCGAGAGTAACTTTGTAGTAGAGTGAAATGAATCGATGTAATTGAACATTTTTTGTTGTTGCTGTTCAACAAAACGGCTAACAATGAGCTCGGCTTGTTTTTGTGTGGAGCTGGTAACGTTGGTGAGAGTAAAGCCACCTAAAAACAATAACGGTAAAATCACCAAAGGCGTGATATACCATAATAATCTTATACTTAACTTACTTGTTCTCATACCCAAACAAAATATCCTCCATGTAATCTATCAATAGTATGCGTTAGCGTAAAATTACACAAGTTTAGTGCGTTCGCTGCAGCAAACGGGTTGAGCTGATTTTAAACCAAGTTATCGGCTAATTACTTGCAATCGTTGCTTTTTTGGCTAAGACAAACAAGGTATAATGTGACTAATTCTATTTTATATTTACAGTGCGTAGCGAAGACCTGTGCTTAGGTTTGTTTTTGGTTGCGCCTTGTTATGACTTAAAGCGGCTTACATGTCTAATTTATTAAACGAAATCAATACGCGACGCACGTTCGCGATCATCTCGCATCCGGATGCTGGTAAAACTACCATCACCGAAAAAGTACTGTTGTTCGGACAAGCTATTCAAAAAGCGGGTACCGTTAAAGGCCGTGGCTCTAATCAACATGCCAAGTCTGACTGGATGGAAATGGAAAAAGAGCGTGGTATCTCGGTCACGACCTCTGTTATGCAATTCCCATATAATAAAGCGCTAGTAAACCTACTTGATACCCCAGGACATGAAGATTTCTCTGAAGATACTTATCGTACCTTAACTGCGGTCGATTCATGTTTGATGGTGATCGATGCGGCTAAAGGTGTTGAAGATCGTACTCGTAAATTAATGGAAGTAACGCGCTTACGTACCACGCCAATTGTCACATTTATGAATAAATGTGACCGCGATATTCGTGATCCGATGGAGTTGTTAGACGAAGTTGAAACAGAGCTAAATATAGCTTGTGCACCGATCACATGGCCAATTGGCTGTGGTAAAGAGTTTAAAGGTGTTTATCATATTCACCGCGGCGAGACCTTGTTATACAAAACCGGCCAAGGTCATACTATTCAAGAAGTACGCAGTATTAAAGGGCTTGATAATCCTGAGCTTGATGCAGCGATCGGCGATGAGCTTGCTGGGCAACTGCGTGAAGAGTTAGAACTTGTTATTGGTGCATCGCACGAATTTGATTTAGAGCTATTTTTAGCGGGTGAGTTATCACCAGTGTACTTTGGTACTGCGCTTGGTAACTTTGGTGTTGATCATGTGCTTGATGGCCTAACTGAGTGGGCACCAACGCCATTACCGCGTGAAACAGAAGACCGTACTGTTGTTGCAACAGAAGAGAACTTCACTGGCTTCGTATTTAAAATTCAAGCGAATATGGACCCTAAGCACCGTGACCGTATTGCGTTTATGCGTATTGTGTCGGGTAAATACAGCCAAGGCATGAAAATGAACCATGTGCGTATAGGTAAACAAGTCAGTATTTCTGATGCGGTAACCTTTATGGCGGGTGATCGTGAGCGTGCAGGTGATGCTTTTGCAGGTGATATTATTGGTTTACATAACCACGGTACGATCCAGATAGGTGATACCTTCACACAAGGTGAAAAGCTTAAATTTACTGGTATTCCAAACTTTGCGCCGGAATTATTCCGCCGCATTCGTCTGCGTGATCCACTTAAACAAAAGCAATTATTAAAAGGCTTGGTGCAGCTATCTGAAGAAGGTGCAGTACAAGTATTTAGACCGCTTATTAATAACGACTTAATTGTAGGCGCGGTTGGTATATTGCAGTTTGATGTGGTTGTAGCGCGTTTGAAAGCAGAATATAACGTAGATGCTTTATACGAAAGCGTAAATGTAAATACCGCACGTTGGGTAAGTTCGACTGACGTTAAAAAGTTTGAAGATTTTAAACGTAAATGCGAAAGCAACTTAGCGCTTGATGGCGGCGATAACTTAACTTACATAGCGCCGAGTCGTGTAAATCTTAACTTATCAATTGAGCGCTATCCAGAAGTGACATTTAACCACACGCGTGAAAATTAGACTCAAATTTTAATTTAAAGCCCGCTAACGCGGGTTGGTAAAGGTAATAAATTACATGAATATTCGTACCCTACTAATTGAAAGAGCCATCGCAGCCATGACTGGCGCTGGCTTACCTGCAGATACTAACCCTGCGGTAACACAGAGTACCCGCCCACAATTTGGTGACTACCAAATTAATGGTGCAATGGGCGCTGCTAAAAAAATGAAAAGCAACCCGCGAGAGCTTGCACAACAAATTATTGATCACTTAGATGTAAGTGATATCGCAGACAAAACAGAAATTGCCGGCCCTGGTTTTATCAATATTCACCTAAAACCTGAGTTTTTAGCGCAAAGCTTAAAAGCGGCAAACCAAGATGCAAAGCTGGCTGTTGCTGAGCATGCACAACCGCAAAAAGTAGTGGTTGATTACTCATCACCTAATCTTGCTAAAGAAATGCACGTTGGGCATTTACGTTCAACGATCATTGGCGATGCAGTAGTACGCGCACTGGAGTTTCGTGGCGATACAGTTATTCGTCAAAACCACATGGGCGATTGGGGCACGCAATTTGGTATGCTGATTGCGCATCTGGAAGATCAAATCAGCCAAGGTGTTGATTTAGATTCTGTGGCACTTGCTGATCTAGAAACCTTCTACCGCGATGCTAAAAAGCGTTTTGATGATGAACAAGGTTTTGCAGATAAAGCGCGTGATTACGTAGTAAAACTACAAGGTGGCGACGCGCATTGTGAAAAACTATGGAAGTTGTTTATCGCAACCTCGGTAAAGCATTCTGAAGAAGTATATAAACGCTTAAATGTAACGCTTACACCAGACGACATCATGGCTGAAAGTGCTTATAACAGTGAACTGAACAATATCATTAAGTTATTACAAGATAAGAATATTGCTGTTGAGTCACAAGGCGCACAGGTGGTGTTTTTAGATGAGCTGGCAAATAAAGATGGTGAGCCATCAGTGTTTATCGTGCAAAAATCAGGTGGCGGTTTCTTATACGCAACCACCGATTTAGCCGCCTGTGATTACCGTTCAAACAAGTTAGGCGCAGCCCGCATTTTAATTTTTGTTGATGCGCGTCAAAGCCTACACTTCAATCAAGTAGAGCTTACTGCACGTAAAGCCGGTTTACTACGCGATGAAACTAGCTACGAATTTTGCCCATTTGGCACCATGATGGGTGAAGACGGCAAACCATTTAAAACGCGTACAGGTGGCACGGTAAAACTTGCTGATTTACTTGAAGAGTCAATCACTCGAGCTGCTGCTAAGCTTGCTGAACGTGAGTCTGACTTAACTGATGAAGAGCGCAGTGAAATTGCCCGTAAAGTAGGCATTGGCGCAGTTAAATATGCAGACCTTTCTAAGCACCGAACCAGTGATTACATTTTCAACTGGGACAGTATGCTTAGCTTTGAAGGGGCAACAGCACCTTACTTACAATATGCTTATACTCGTGTACGCAGTATTTTCCGTAAATCAGGCGTAGACGCAGCAAGCTTAAACGCAGATGTCGCTATTGTTGAACCGCAAGAAAAAACCCTTGCACTTAAACTACTGCAATTAGAAGAAGTACTTGATCAAATGATCAGTGAGGCAACACCGCACGTATTATGTAGTTACCTATACGAGCTTGCCAGCCTATACATGACCTTCTACGAAGCTTGCCCAGTACTTAAAGAAGGCGTAGAGCCAAGTGTACGCGATAGCCGTTTAGTGCTGTGTAATTTGGTAGCGGATACGCTGAAAACGGGCCTAGATCTTTTAGGCATCGAAGTCATGGAGCAAATGTAATCACCGTCGTATTTTAATCTAATACTGCGTTGTCCACTCGACTGACCCTAATCACATACAAATACGTATGCTCATAGGGATAAGTCGAGTGTCCGCCTTATCTTAGACTAAACTACTTAGGTGAACGTCTGCTGCGTGTAGTTCGCTTTAGCTGCGTTAATGAGTTTATTTAGCCTAAGTCACATACAAAATACGTATGCTCCTTGGCATAAATAAACTCACTGCCTTGCTAGCGCTCCTACACTTGCAGATGTGTAGTTTGGCACTTAGTTACTGACCCTAATCACATACAAGAGCGTATGCTCATAGGGATAAGTCGAGTGTCCGCCTTATCTTAGACTAAACTACTTAGGTGAACGTCTGCTGTGTGTAGTTCGCTTTAGCTGCGTTAATGAGTTTATTTAGCCTAAGTCACATACAAAAGTGACAAGGTACTAGGAAGAAATAGGCCCTAGGCTCTAAGAATAGTTTGATACACAGATAGTTGTTTATAAATTTTTGAAGAACCTAGAACCTAGAACCTAGAACCTAGAAC